>JAEUIB010000785.1 GCA_016795255.1 Planctomycetota bacterium | reverse complement strand
CGGCACGACGACACTCCCGGCATCGATCCGAGCCTGAGCCTCCCCGTAAATCTCCCGGTGCTTCCCAGGATCGGCCTCGGCGCGCAACGCGTCCGCGATCCGAGCGAGTTCCGCGTCGAACCCGGCAACCGGCTTCGTGGCCGCGGTCGCGCCGGCCGTCGGCGTCGAGAACCGATTCACGAACGACAAGTACGGGTCGTACGGCAAACCCCACGTGCGTTCGATCCGCACGTCGTACTCGCCGCCCTCGATCGCCTTCGCGAGCTCCGCCCCTTCGAGCACTCGTGCCTGCGCGGCGATCCCGCGCCGCGCGAGTTGCTGCGCGACGACCTGCGCGAGCCGACCGTCGCGCGTCGCGCCGTCGCCGACGACGACGAGCGGTCGATCGATCGCGACGTCGGGCGCGGACGCGCGCGGCGTCGCTCGCGGCCAATCGGCGACGGCGGGCGCGGCGAACGTCGCGCACGGCTGCGCGCAGCCGAACTCGACGTCCTTCACGAGTTCCGCGCGATCGATCGCCGCGGCGACGGCCGCGCGAACGGAAGCGTCGGCGGTCGGTCCCTCGCGGATCAGGAACGACAGGTACGTGACCGACGATCCGGGGCCGCCGATGACGCGCACGCGCGGATCGTTGCGCAGCGCCGCGACGCGCGAGCGATCGACGAGTTCGCTCCAGCCGTCGGCGACGACGTCCAGGTCACCGCGCAGCACGCGATCGACGAGGTCCGATGCGGCGCCCGACGCGAACACGAGCTGCACCGGTGAGCGCGCTTTGCCGCGCGTCCACGACAAGCGCATGCCGTCCTGATCCGTCGCCTCGACCCGGAACGGCCCGCTGCCGATCGCGCGCACGAACTCGCCTTCGCGGTCGAGCGCCGACGGCGCACGGATCGAACACGGATTCACCGCGCACAGATCCGGCAGCAGCGAGCACGGCGCATCGAGGCGGAAGCGCAGCACGCGCGGCCCGTCGATTTCGATCGACCGCACGCGCGCCAGCCCGCGCAACCACGCGTGCTCGGGCAGACCGAGCACGCGGCGGAAGTGCATCGCGACCGCGTGCGAGTCGACCGGTGTGCCGTCGTGGAACGTCGCGCCTTCGCGCAGCGTGAACTTCACGGTCGCTCCACCGTCCTCGAGTTCCCACGCCGACGCGAGCTTCGGCGCGATGCGTCCGTCGGCGTCGCGCGTGACGAGCGTCTCGTAGACGAGCGTCTTGGTCTCGAAGCCACCGTGGTACTTCAGCGGGTCGACGCGGCCGGGTTCACGCAACCGCGCGCGCACCGCGACGCGCAGCGCGCCGTCGCCCTCCGGCGCGATCTGCGCGCCGGCCTTGCCAGACGGCGCGATCTGCGCGCCGGCCTTGCCCGGATCGACGGTCGGCGGCGGCGGCGGATCGGGATCGGTCGGCACGTTCGTGAGGCCGTATCCCGGGGGCCGCGACAGCAGCACGATGCGCTTGCCGTAGCCCGACGCGATCAGCTCGTCCGTCGCGTTGCGGCCGTCGAGCTCCGCCGCGGCGAGCCAATGGCCCTTGTCGCGCTCGACGAAGATCGTCTCCGCGCGCCACGGCTGCCCGCGCTTGCGCGACAGCAATTGCACCTTCGCCGCGTAGCCGAACACCGCGATCGTCTCTTCGTCGGGATCGGCCGAGAAGCGCCCGCACGCGAGTCCGCGCGGCCCTTGCGGCCCGGCGTAGACGAGTTCGCGCGTCCAAGCGTCGCGATCGGGGCTGCCCTCGAAGCGCAGCACGACGCCGTCGTCGCGCGTCGCATAGAACACGACCGGTTCGCCGACCGCGGACTTGCGCAGCGCAAGGCGACCGAAGCCCATCGGTTCCTTCGTGATCGTCTTGCGCTCGATGCCGCCCGACGTGAGGCGCTGCAGTTGGATCTCTCCGCTGCGCAGCACGCACGCGATCCACGGCGCTTCACCAGGCTTGCTCGGCAGCACCTTCGCTTCGCGCACGCGACCGCCGACGTCGCCAAGCGGTTCGACGACGAGCATGCCGCGCGGCTCGCGCGGCGGCTTCAGGCGATACGCCGCTCCGTGCAGCGTGTAGAGCAGCAGCTCGTTACCGGGCTCGGATGGCAGCAGATCGCCGCCGACCATCGTGTGCAGCTCTTCGCCGGGAAATCGCGCGACGACGTCGGTCTGGAACGGCGGCGTCTTCAGCGCCGGATCGCGCGGCGCGTTCGGCTGGATGCAGAACAGGTTGCCGCGCTTGCCGCCGGTGTAGATCTCGCGACCCGGTCGCTGCGGATCGAGATCGACGAACTCGAACGCGCCGAGCCACTCGCCGTCCTCGACCGTCTGCAGCGGCGTCCACTTGCCGCTGTACGAGAACAACACGATGCAGCGGCCCTTGTCGTCGAGCCCGACGATCTGCGGACAGCCGTGCCCCGGCAGGATGTCGGCGGAGAGCGTCGTCCAGACGCCGACGTCGTTGTCGATCACGAGCGTGCCGTTCCAGCCGGCGAGCGCCGGCAACGGAACTTCTTCGCTGGTCGGATCGGCCTTCTTGGCCGGGCTCGGCGCTGCCGGCGTTTGCGCGCTCGCCCCCGCCGCGAGGATTCCCGCGGCGAGGGCGAAGGCGGACGCAACGCCGGCGAACGTGGTTCGCGCGGACGATCGGATCATTGCAGGTTCATCCTCGTGGAGACGACTCCGGAAAGCAGCACACCCTCCGGGCTCGCGGTGGCCGCTTGCGCGAACACCTCGATGCCGAACAGCGGTCCGACCGTCGACGCGGGCACGGTAGCGAACAACGCGTTCCCGCCGACCAGCAGCATCGGCGCTGGCGACAGCGGCAGGAACACCGAGGCGCTCGGCGGCGGGCAATCGACGCCGAAGCCGATCAGCAGCACCGTCGAGCCGGCCGCGGTCGCCGTCGAGAAGCCGATCGTCTCGCCGCTCGCGACCGCGAACGGGCCGCTCGTCGGATCGCGATCCGGCGTGACGACGATCGTCGGATCGACGGGCAGCAGCGACGGCACGGACGCCGCGAACGCGGGCCCGGTCGTGCCGCCGGAACCACCCGTGACGTCGATCGCAATCCCCGAGCGCAGCGTGCCGCCGAAGTCGACGCCGGCTCCACCGGCCGCCGTCAGCGACGCGTGGCCGCCTTGCACCGATGTCGCGCCGAGCAACTGCAGCGATCCACTCGAACCGACGAGCGCGGTCGCGCCGTCGACTCCGGCGCCGAGGCCCGAACCACCCGCGACGACCGAATCCGTCAGCCGCGCCTGCGTGCCGGGCGCGAGCCGCAATCCGACGCCCGCGCCGATCGCCGGCGTGGACTCGGGGCAGTCCCAACCGACGATGCGGCTGTCGTGGACGTCGAGCCGATTGCCGATGCCGCCGAACCACATCGACTCGCCGGCGAATCCCTCGCCCGGACGCGCGACGACGGAGCAGTTCGACATCTGCAGGTAGAAGCCCGTGCTGCCGCCGCGCAGGAACACCGCGCCATCGACGACGACCGTATCGAGCGTCAGCGTGCCCGGCGCGAGCTCGTTGCCCGTCAGAGCGATCGAGTCCTCGTCGGCGGAACCGCCGAGCGTCACGTTCGCGAGCGACGAGTCGTAGCCGACGAGCGGCTGCAGCGGGTGGTAGTCGCAGCGCGCGATCTTCACGGCATCGGGCGACGGCCCAAGTCCGAGGATCGCGACGCCCTTGAACATCTGGAACGCCGGGTAGTCGCCCGGAAGCACCAGGATGCGGTCACCGGGCGACGCAGCGACCATCGCCTGGTTCAGCGTCGTGAACGACGAACCCGCACCGGTCGCGTCGACGACCCAATCGGTCGCGAACGCTTGTGAAGCACCGAGCACCGAGACACACACGAACAGAGAGCGAAGCATCGAAGAACTCCTTCTTCCGAGGGATCGACAGGGCGTCGAGGGAACGCGGACAAGGCGGACGGACTGGAGAGACGGATCGACGACGACCGGCGCGTGAGCGCCGGTCGTCGTCGATCCTCGATTCACAGCGAGGTGATTTCGGAACTCACACGACTGCCGGCCGGCAGCGCGAAGCGCAGCGCCGGCGCGGGCGCGAACAGCCCGAGCGCCGCGAGCGTGTCGTAGCCGGTCAGTTGCAGCACGACCTCGTCGTCGACGGCCGCGGCCATGACCATGCCGCTGAGGCCGAAGCCGGGGATCAAGTTGAAGCTCGTGCGCCGCGCGCCGAACGTCGCCGGCACCGCGGTCAGCGAACCGGTCGCGTCCAAGAACGACGGCGGGAAGATCGCCGGGAAGTTCGGCACGTCCGGCGACTGCACGAAGTTCGGCGTCTCGATCTGGTACTGCCCGACGGCTCCGAACGTCGTCAGCGCAACGGAGCGCAAGCCGTCGCCGAACACGTTGCCGACGAACGACAGGCCGTTCACGGCGAGCGCTCCGTTCGGATCACGCGGCAAGAACGTGCCGGGTTGCAAGATCGCCTGCACCGGGAACGTCGGGCTCGGCACGATCGTGGAGGGCGAGTTGAACTCGGTCAGCACGACGTCGGCCGGGACCTCCAGCACTTCGACGCCGGGCACGCCCGGGTTCGGAGCGCCGGGGAAATGACTCGTCGTCGCGACGAGGCGCGTGCCGTCGCGACTCCACAGCGGACGCTCGTAGCCCTTCGTGCTGATGCGGCCGCCGAGCGAACCGGGCACCGCGACCAAGCCGAACGTCGTCGATGCGCCGAGCGGATCGAGCGGCGTGTACAGCAAGTTGTTGATCTCGCCGCCACCGGGCGGATTCGGCGTGAACGGCAAGCCGAAGCTCGATTCGAACGCGACGCGCGCACCAAACGTCGTCGGGATGGCGAACGGTTCGCCGCACAGCGTCGGCACCGCGAGGATGCCGGTGCTCGGCGCGTTCGTTCCGACCAGCGCCAGTGCGCCGATCGCGGACGGCTTGACGAAGAACGTGCCCGGGCCGGGCTCGCGCAGCAGGAAGTACACGTACGCGTCGACGCCGTCGCCGACCACCGCGAGTTCGTGCGTGCCGGCAGCCGGCACCCAGAACTTCGACGGGACGAGCGGCACGATGCCGAAGCTCGCCTGGTGGACGATCGCGGTGGTGTCGAACAACGCGATGCCGGCTTCGCGCGGCGCGTTGTTGTTGGTGTCGAAGCGGCACAGGCCGATCGACCAGCGCGTCGTGCCGTTCTGCGTCAGCGGCGCGGCGTTCGTCGCCGGGGCGAACACGCCGGTCGACAGGAA
>JAEUIB010000709.1 GCA_016795255.1 Planctomycetota bacterium | reverse complement strand
GGCCGTCGTCAACGAACCGCGCGGCCACGACGCGCTGGTCGGCGCGCTCGTCGTGCCGTCCGTCGAGCGCGACACCGTCTGCGGCGTGATCTTCTTCAACAACGTCGGACTGCTGAACGCGTGCGGACACGGCACGATCGGCCTCGCGCGGACGCTCGTCCACACGGGTCGCATCGGCGCCGGTCGCCATCGCTTCGAGACGCCCGTCGGCGTCGTCGCGGTCACGATCGACGCGCACGGCGACATCGAGCTCGACAACGTCGCGAGCTTCCGCCATGCGCACGACGTCGCGGTCGACGTCGAACTCGACGGCAGGACGCGCGTGATGCACGGCGACGTCGCGTGGGGCGGCAACTGGTTCTTCCTCGTCTCCGACCACGGCGAAGCGATCGAGCTCGCGCGCGTCGATCGTCTGACCACCGTCGCTTGGGCCATCCGTGAAGCGCTCGAGCGCCAGGGAGTGACGGGCAAGGACGGCGGCGTCATCGATCACGTCGAGTTGTTCGGGCCGCCGTCGCGCGCCGACTGCGACTCGAAGAACTTCGTGCTGTGTCCCGGCAAGGCGTGGGACCGCTCGCCGTGCGGCACCGGCACCAGCGCGAAGCTCGCGTGTCTCGTCGCCGACGGCAAGCTCGCGCTCGGCGCGGAGTGGCGCCAGGAGAGCGTCATCGGCAGCCGCTTCGTCGGCCGCATGCGCGAGCACGACGGACGGTGGATCCCGACGATCCGCGGCCAGGCCTACGTGACCGCCGAAGCGACGCTGCTGATCGATCCGCAGGACCCGTTCCGCCACGGTTTCGCGCCATGAGTGCCAGCGGCGCGCCCGACCACGCGACGGACGTCGTCGTCGTCGGCGCCGGCATCGTCGGGACGGCGTGCGCGGCCGCGTTCGCGGCAGCGGGCGCAAGCGTGCGCGTGATCGACCGTGGCCCGATCGGCGGCGGTGCGACCGCGGCGGGAATGGGGCACTTGATGGTCCTCGACGATGCGCCCGCGGAGTTCGCGTTGACGCGGCGCTCGTGCGCGTTGTGGACCGAGCTCGCTCCGGAACTGCCGCCGCGCGCCGAGTACTCGGTGCCCGGAACGTTGTGGGTCGCGACCGACGCGGCCGAGTTCGACGTCGCGCGCGCGAAGTTCGCGCGCTTGAAGGAAGTCGGGATCGACGCCGAACTCCTCGATGGAATCGCATTGCTCGACGTCGAACCGGCGTTGCGCCCTGGGCTCGTCGGTGGACTGCGCTTGCCGACCGAGGCCGTCGTCTATCCGCCCGTCGTCGCGCGCTGGCTCCTTGATCGTGCGGGGATCCTCGGCGGGCCTTCGCTGGTCCCCGCGCGAGTCGCGCGGATCGAGCCTGGTCGCGTGACGCTCGAGGACGGCTCGACGCTGGCGGCCGGGATCATCGTCAATGCCGCTGGCGTGGACGGCGGGACGCTGACGCCCGAGATCACGCTGCGTGCGCGCAAAGGCCATTTGATGATCACCGACCGTTACCCAGGACAGTTGAGGCACGAAGTCGTCGAGCTCGGCTACATCAAGAACGCGCACAGCGCGGCGCTCGAATCCGTCGCCTGCAACGTCCAGCCGCGAGCGACCGGTCAATGGCTCGTCGGATCGTCCCGACAATTCGACGTCGTCGATCCGGGGGTCGAACCTCGCATGCTCGCTCGCATCGCGGCGCGCGCCGTCGAGTTCCTGCCGCGCCTCGCCCATATGAACGTCGTTCGTGCGTGGACCGGCCTGCGTGCGGTGTCCGTCGATGGTCTGCCGATCATCGGCGAGCACCCGACGCAACGCGGCGTCTGGCTCGCGCTCGGTCATGAAGGCCTCGGCGTCACGACCGCGCTGGCGACCGCGGAGCTTCTGGTCGACCTCGTCGAGCGCCGCGAACCGCGTGTGCCGGCCGCCGCGTTCGACCCCGCGCGCTGCGTCGCGGCGAGGGCGTCATGAACTCGCGCGTGCGCATCGACGTGGACGGCCGCTCGATCGAGGTCGATGCCGACGCGTCGCTGGCCGCCGCGCTGATCACCGCGAACGTCGCCGCCACGCGCACGAGCGTCCGCGGTGATCCTCGCGGGCCGCTCTGTGGCATGGGCGTGTGCTTCGAATGTCGCGCGACGGTCGACGACGTGCCGCACGTGCGAACGTGCATGACGCGCGTGCGTGCCGGCATGCGTGTCCGCACGGGCGAACCGGCCGCCGCTCCGGTGAGCGCCGCCGCGCCGCCGCTCGCTCGGCTCGATGCCGACGTGGTCGTGGTCGGCGCCGGACCGGCCGGCCTCGCCGCGGCGTGCGCGGCGGCGCAAGGCGGCAAGCGCGTGCTGATCCTCGACGACAACGACGGCACGGGCGGCCAGATCTGGCGGCGCGACGCGGCGACGCCGGCGGCGACGTGGCGCGCTCGTGCGCAGCGCCTCGGAGTCCTCGTCGAATCGTCGACGCGCGTCGTCGGAGTCCACGACGAACGCAGCCTGCTCGCCGTGCGCGGCGATGCGGCGCGCGTCGTGGGCTACGGCGCGCTGGTGCTCGCGACCGGGTCGACCGAGCGCTTCGTGCCGTTCCCCGGGTGGACGCTGCCGCGCGTGTTCGGCGCCGGCGGCGCGCAGGCATTCTTGAAAAGCGGATTGCGCGTCGACGGCTCGCGGGTCGTCGTCGCCGGCAGCGGACCGCTGTTGCTCGCGGTCGCCGCGACGTGGGCGCGTCACGGCGCGCGCGTCGTGGCGCTGGTCGAGCAAGCTCCCGCGGCCCGCGTCCGCGCATTCGCGTGCGGGTTGTGGGCGCGCCCGGCCAAGCTCGCGCAAGCGGCGTGGCTGCGCGCGCGTTTGCTCGGCGTGCCGTTCCGTACGGGCTGGTGGCCGCAGCGCATCGAATCCGCCGCCGACGCGCTCTGCGTGACGATCACCGACGGACGGCGCGTCGCCGCACTCGAGACCGACTACGTCGCGTGTGGGTTCGGCCTCGTGCCCGACGCGCGGCTCGCCGCGGTGCTCGGTTGCGCGATCGAGCGCGGTGCGGTCGTGGTCGACGACGAGCAACGCACCAGCGTGCCGCACGTGTTC
>JAEUIB010000700.1 GCA_016795255.1 Planctomycetota bacterium | reverse complement strand
CCAGCGCCGCTTCCGACGAATCCGCACCGAAACGCTCGACGTACCCATCGAGCACGCGCTCCCCGAGTTCGACGGCTTCGGTGGCCCGCGCCGACTGGTGCAGCAACTGCATCAAGTTCCACTGCGTCGCGAGCGTCTGCTCGTGGCGCGGGCCGAACACGGCGCTTTCGTGCTCGATCGCGGTCCGCAGCAGCGGTTCGGCGCGTGCGTACTCGCCGCGTGCGACGAGCACGCTGGCGAGGTTCTTCCGCGCGAAGTCCGCCTCGAGCGACGTCGGTCCGTCCTCGGCCTCCGCCGCTGCGACGACGCGTTCATGCAGCGTGGTCGCTTCGGCGAGGTCGCCGCGGCCTTGGACGAGGACGGCCAGTGAGCCCAGCGCGCGTCGCAACCCGCGGCCCTCGCCCGGCGCGCGTTCTTCGTCCGCCACGAGCGCACGCAACGCCGCGATCGCCGCGTCGTCGTCACCGCGATGGTGCGCGAGCAATGCCGCGTGATGTCGCAGCGTGTATGCGTGCGCGTGGTGTGGGCCGAGCGACGCCGCGGCGATCGGCAGCGTCGAGCGCAGCAGCGAATCGGCCTCGTCGAGGCGGCCGAGATCGAGCAATGCGTGGACGACGTACGCAGCCGCGCCGATCGTCTCGGCGTCGTCGGGGCCGCGCGTCGCTGCCAGCGCGTCGTGACCGGCACGCAGCGTCTCGAGTGCCGCTTCGGCCTCGCCGAGTTCGAGCTGACTCGCGCCCAGCGCGACGTGGACGAAGCCGCGCGCTTCGGCGTCGTCGCGGAACGCGGCGTCGGCACGCGAGATCGCGGTGCGCACGACGTCGCCGATCGGCGTCTCCGGTCCCTTCGGCATCGCACTCGCCGATTGCAGGACGTCGAACAACAGTTGGTTCGCGCCGCGGGCCCGGGTGCTTTCGCGTTCGGCGCGCGTCTTGCCGAGCCAGGCCGCGACGCCACCGGCGACGAGGCTGAGCACGACGATCGCAGCGCCGGCGACGCCGAGGCGATGTCGACGGACGAAGCACGCCGTGCGATACGCGACCGACGGCGGGCTCGCGAGGACCGGCTCGTTCGACAGCACGCGACGCAGATCGGCGGCGAACTCGGCGGCCGACGCGTAGCGACGATCCGGTTCCTTCTCGAGCGCCTTGCCGAGGATCCAGTCGAGCGCCTTCGGCACGTCGGGCGCGATGCGTGAGGGCGGCGTCGGCGAACGCTCGGTGACCGCGCGAGCGATGGCGGTGATCGATGCGTCCGCGCTCTCGAACGGGACGCGCCCGCACAGCACTTCGTACGCGAGCACGCCGAGCGACCAGACGTCGGTCCGCGCGTCGATCGCTCTCGGGTCGCCGCGGAACTGTTCGGGGCTCATCGCGGTCGGGGTGCCGAGCATCTGCCCGGTGCGCGTCGTCGGACCGGACTCGCACGCTGCGTCGACGATGCGGCCGATGCCGAAGTCGATGACGTGCGGGATGCCGTCGCCGTCCTGCAGCACGTTGCCGGGCTTCACGTCGCGATGGACGACGCCTTTCAGATGTCCGTGGTGGATCGCGTCGGCGACGTCGGCGAGCACGCGCAGGCGCGTCGCGACGTCGGCCCGACGGGCGTCGAGTCCTTGGGTCAGTGGTCGCGCGTCGCGGACGTACTCGAGCGCGAGGTAGGGGATCCGCGTTCCGTCCGCGGCGAGGAACGTGCCGGCCTCGTGGATGCGCGCGACGTACGGGTGGTCGAGGCGGCCGAGCAGTTCGGCCTCGGCGCGGAAGCGGCGGATCGCGTCGTCCGTCATCGCGTCGAGTCGCAGCAGTTTCAAGGCGACGGTGCGACGGGGCTCGTCCTGCGTGGCCTCGAACACCGAACCCATGCCGCCGCCGCCGATGCGGCGAACGACGACGTAGCGGCCGATGCGTGTTCCCGGTCCGAGGGGATCGGCGTCGTACGCGAGCGGGGCGGCGAAAGCGGCCGCGGGGGAGTCGACGGGTGCGTCGCCGCGTGCGTCGGCGGCCAGCATGCGCGAGACTTCTGCACGCAGCGTCTCGTCGTCGATCGCGGCGAGACCGCGCTCGCGCGCCGCTCGATCGAGGGGCGCGAGTCGTTCGAACCACTGACGGATCGCGGCGAATCGCGCGGGGTCCATCGAGCCCTCGTTTCGAACTCTCGACGGCGTCATCCTGCCTCCGGGTTCCGTGATTGCGAGAGCGCGACGATTCGCGCGAACGGCGAAACGGGCGGTCGCCGGCTGCATCCAACGGCGCAAGTCGGCGCGAACCTGTGCTAAACAGGGCCCGCGCGCGTTCTCGAAGGACCCCGAACCCATGAACCGCATCCTCATGCTCAGCAAGCTCCTCGCCTTCTTCGGTCTCGCGATGTCGCACGGCGCCTGCGACGACAAGCCCGCGCCGGCCAAGGACTTCAAGCCGGATCCGTCGGTGCCGCGGTACTCGAAGAGCGGCTTCGACGTGACGCCACTGACGGAAGCGCAGCTCGAACCGCTGGTCGCGAAGCTGACGCCCGAAGAGCGCCACATCACGCAAGACCACGGCACCGAACCGAAGTTCTGCGGTGGGCTGCTGAAGAACAAGGAACTCGGCACCTACGTCTGCGTGACGTGTGGCCTGCCGCTGTTCAAGTCCGAGGCGAAGTTCGAGTCCGGCACCGGCTGGCCGTCGTTCTTCCAGCCGTTCGACCCCGCGCACATTCGCGAACTCTCGGACGACTCGTACGGCATGCATCGCATCGAGATCCGCTGCGCGCGCTCGGACTCGCACCTCGGTCACGTGTTCGACGACGGGCCCGAGCCGACCGGCCTGCGGTACTGCCTCAATTCAGCCGCGCTGCGCTTCATCAAGTCCGGCGACGAGGTGCCCGAGGCATCTCGCCCCGTCCAGCCGCAAGTCGCGTACTTCGCCGGCGGTTGCTTCTGGGGCGTCGAGGACGTGTTCCAGCAGATCCCGGGAGTGATGGACGCGGTGTCCGGCTACATGGGCGGCACCGTCGATCGACCGAACTACAAGCTCGTCTGCACCGGCGACACCGGACACGCCGAGACCGTGAAGGTCGTGTTCGATCCGAAGCGCATCACGTACGCCGAGCTGCTCGACGTGTTCTTCAAGAACCACGACGCCACGACGTTGAACCGCCAGGGCCCCGATTGGGGCACGCAGTACCGCTCGGCGATCTACGCGGCCGACGATGCGCAACTCGCGCAGGCCAAGGAGTTCATCGAGACGCTCGGCAAGACCGCCGAGTACGAGGACCGCCCGATCGTCACGCAGGTCGAGAAGGCGCCGACGTTCTTCGCGGCCGAGGAGTACCACCAGGACTACCACGCGAAGCACGGAGGTTCGTGCCGCGTGAAGAAGTGACGAGCGCGCGCACGCCGACGTTCGCCGACGTCAGGAGCCGAGCGTGATCGTCAGGCCCGCGGTCTGCGCGGTCATGTAGAAGCCCGCGGCGCCCGGATCGACGAACATCGCCTGCAGGTACGCGGTCGCGCCGCAGTACGCCGCGACGTCGCAGAACGGGAAGGTCAGGTCGATCTGGCCCGAACCCGGGTACGGCACGAGCGGCAACACGAACACGGGATTCGCGAGCAGCGTGCCGCCGTCGAACGGGATCGACAACGGCGTGAAGCCGAGGAACAGCGCGGGCAGCGCGCCCGGCAAGCCGTTCGCCAAGCGCATCGTGAACGCGGGAGTCGGCACGGTCGGCGGCACCAGCGCCGTCAGCGTCGGAACGCCGAACGTGCCGGGCTTGCCTGCGCCATAGTTCGTCGCGGACGGTGAGCCGCCGCAGGTGATCGTCGCTTTCGCGAAGCCGACGACGAAGCCGTCGACGAGGCCATTGAACGCGAGGTCCGCGCCGCTGCCGATCGCGCCGACGTCGCCGCTGAAGCACGAACCCGCGATCAACGTGCGACCGACGCAATCGATCGCGAGCGCGCCCGCGGCATCCGCGTTCGAGCCGCCGACGAACGCGCCGTCGACGATCGCGTCGCCGAGCGCCGACAAGCGCGCGAACATCGCGTCCGAGTCGCCGCCGTGGAACGAGCCCGGCAGCGGCGCACCGTCGCCCGCGATGCCGCCGACGTGCGCAGATCCTGCGTAGTCGAGCGCGACCGCGGTCGCCGCGTCGTCGCCGGGGCCGCCGAGGTACGTCGCGAAATCGAGACTCGTGCCGGTCGCACCGAGCCGCAGCACGAAGCCGTCGCCGAAGCCGCCGCCGTATGTCGTCTGCGCGGAGCCGACCGTGGCGGGGAACGTCGTGGACCACGTCTCTCCGACGAGCGTCGCTTCGCCGGCGCCGTCGACCGCGACCGCGGTCGCGACGTCGAACGTCGCACCGCCGAAATACGTCGCGTAGGGCAGCGCCGTACCGAACGCCGTGATGCGCAGCAGGAAGCCGTCGGTGCCGCCGTCGTAGCTCGGGTCGAACGCACCCGGTGTCGCGGGGAAGTCGCTCGACGTCGTCGAACCGCTGACGAAACCGGCGATGTTGCCAGGGCCGATCGTGCGCACCTGGACGTCGGTCGCGCGCTCGTTGCCGAAGCCGCCGAGGAACGTCGAGAACACCAAGCTCGCGAGACTCGCGTCGAGTCGCGTCGCGAACGCGTCGTACCCGCCGCGCAGCGACGTCGAGATCACGCCGGGCGTGGTCGGGAAATCGCTCGAAGCCGTGGCGCCCGTGAGCCACGTCGCGCCGGTTTCGTCGAGTGCGAGGCCGTACGGCACGTCCTCGCCGCCGCCGCCGAGCAACGTCGCGGCGAGCAACGCGTCGCCCGCGGTCGACAAGCGCGCGACGAATGCATCGTCGCCACCGGCGGCGATCGTCGCGAACGCACCCGGCGTCGTGGGGAAGTCGCTCGACGCCGTGCGGCCGGCGATCGTCAAGCCGTTGGTACCGATCGCGATCGCGAGCGCCTCGTCGTTCGCGCCACCGCCGAGGAACGTCGCGAACTCGAGGCTCGCGCAATCCGGCGAGAAGCCGGCCACGAACGCCTCGCGATTGCCGTTGTAGATCGTGTCGTACG
>JAEUIB010000650.1 GCA_016795255.1 Planctomycetota bacterium | reverse complement strand
CATCTTGCCGCCCGGGCTGGCGTTGATCTCCGACGGCGGACCCTTGTCGCCGAGGAACGACGCGGTGAACGTCCATTGGACGAATGCCAGAGCGACGAACAGGGACTTGGCGACGAGCATCGGGGGGACTCCGGGAGCGGGGAACGACGGACGGGACGAAACCAAGCGGACGAGCCGAACGGAAGGGCGAATTCGCGGTCGTGGGGTTCGCGGACGGCCTGCGGAATGGTGTTCGGCGCGGCCTCGTGAGCGTCGACGCGGGCCGCTATGTTCGCGCCCGTGGACCGCCGCCCCAGCCTGGCCACGTCCGCACATACGGGAGGACGCGTGGGTAGTTCCGAACTCGAGCAACTTTGCGTGAACACGATCCGGACGCTGTCGATCGACGGCGTCCAGAAGGCGAACTCGGGACATCCTGGCTTGCCGCTCGGCGCCGCACCGATGGCGTACGCGTTGTGGAACCAGCATTTGCGCTTCGACCCCAGCGACGTCGGCTGGCCGGATCGGGACCGCTTCGTGCTGTCGGCCGGTCACGGCTCGATGCTGCTGTACTCGTTGCTGCACCTGTACGGGTTCCCGCTGACGCTCGACGACCTGAAGTCGTTCCGGCAATGGGGCAGCAAGACGCCGGGCCATCCCGAGTCGTTCCTGACGAAAGGCATCGAAGCGACCACCGGTCCGCTCGGGCAGGGCACCGCGAACGCGGTCGGCATGGCGATCGCCGAGCGCTTCCTCGCCGCGCGCTACAACCGGCCCGGCCACACGATCGTCGATCACTTCACGTACGCGATCGTCGGCGACGGCTGCCTCATGGAAGGCATCTCGTCCGAGGCCGCGTCGCTCGCCGGTCACCTGAAGCTCGGCAAGCTCGTGATGCTGTACGACTCGAACGACGTCTCGCTGGACGGGCCGACCTCGTTGTCGTTCACGGGGGAAGACGTCGCCAAGCGCTACGAGGCGTACGGCTGGCACATCCAGACGGTCAAGGACGGCGACCACGACGTCGACGGCATCGCCCGCGCGATCGCTGCGGCGAAGGCCGAGACCGGCAAGCCGTCGCTGATCGTCGTCAAGACGACGATCGGGTTCGGCTCGCCGCACAAGGGCGGGACGTCGGAGGCCCACGGCTCGCCGCTCGGGCCCGACGAGGTCGCGGCGACGAAGAAGGCGCTCGGCTGGGATCCGGAGAAGCACTTCTTCGTGCCCGACGCGGCGAAGGCCGCGTTCGCGGCGCGGACGTCCGCTGGCGCGAAGGCGCGCGCGGAGTGGCAGAAGCGCTTCGACGCGTGGGCCGCCGCGCATCCCGATCTCGCGCGCGAATGGGCGACGGCGCAGAAGGGTGAGTTGCCGGCGGACTTCGACGCGTGCCTGCCGCAGTTCCCTGCCGGCGAGAAGCTCGCGACGCGCCAGTCGTCGGGCAAGGCGCTGAACGCGGTCGCGGCGAAGGTGCCGTGGTTCCTCGGCGGCGACGCCGACCTGTCGGTGTCGACGAACACGCGGATCAAGGACGCCGCCGACTTCGACGGCGTGACGGGCCAAGGCCGCAACATCCGCTTCGGCGTCCGCGAGCACGCGATGGCCGCGATCGCGAACGGTATGGCGTGGCACGGCGGCGTCCGCACGTTCGTGTCGACGTTCTTCGTGTTCACCGACTACCTGCGCCCGGCGCTGCGCCTCGCGGCGCTGAACCACCTGCCGGTCGTCGGCGTGTTCACGCACGACTCGGTCATGCTCGGCGAGGACGGGCCGACGCACCAACCGATCGAGCACCTGCAGTCTCTGCGCGTGATGCCGAACTGCCACGTCGTGCGTCCGTGCGACTCGAGCGAGACGTCGGAGGCGTGGGGTTACGCGATGAAGCACACGCACGGGCCGACCGTGCTCGTGCTGTCGCGCCAGGCCGTACCGAACCTCGACCGCACGAAGGTCGCGAGCGCGAAGGGACTGCATCGCGGCGGCTACGTGCTGGCCGACGCGAAGGGCGGCACGCCGAAGGTCATCCTGATCGGCACCGGCGCCGAAGTGCATCTCGCGCTGGCCGCAAAGGACGAACTCGATGCCGCCGGCATCCCGACGCGCGTCGTGTCGATGCCGTGCTGCGAAGCGTTCGACGCGCAGGACGCGGCCTATCGCGAATCGGTGCTGCCGGCCGCGGTCACCGCGCGAGTGTCGGTCGAAGCCGGTGCGACGCGCGGCTGGGAGCGCTACGTCGGCACGCGCGGCAAGTGCGTGGGCATCGACCGGTTCGGCGCGTCCGCGCCGGCGCCGATCCTCGCGGAGAAGTTCGGCCTGACCGCCGCCGCGGTCGTCGCCGCGGCGAAGTCCGCGCTCGGCTGAACGATGGCTGCATCCCGCCGCATCTTCGTCGGCGACGTCCAAGGT
>JAEUIB010000619.1 GCA_016795255.1 Planctomycetota bacterium | reverse complement strand
GCCGCGATTCCGGCAGCGCGTTCAAGCCCGCGACGCCGAGCGGCACGGTGCGGAACGCGTAGCCGCGGTCCTTCAGGAACACGACGTCGGTGCCGCGCAGTCCGATCGACAACGCGACGCGGTCACCGCGGCCGGGGCGGTCGTAGATGACGAACTGCGCGAGCGCCGCCGGCGCCGGCACCAGGTTGTCGATCTCGAGCCCGCGCGCCGACAACGCGTGGACGAACGCGTCGCGCAGCGTGCGCCGCACCGCGAACAACATGCACGGGGTGCTTCCTGTGTGGGCGTGGTGCCGCAGCACGCAGGTTCGGCGCTCGTAGTCCTCGAGCCGTCCGCGCAGCGAGCGGTCGGTCTCGTAGTTCGCCATCTCGGCGACCTTCTCGGGACCGACGTCGGGCAGTTGGATCAATCGATTGAACGTCGCGACCGCGGGGAATCCGACGTAGACGCGATCGAGCGCCCCGGGGCGGGCTTCTGCGAGGAAGGCGTCGAGGGCTTCTTCGGCCCGCAACGGCAAGCCCGATCGCGGTCGCACCGCGCCGTCCTCGGCGCGTGCGTAGGCACGGTAGTACGCGTCGATGACGACCATGCGGTTGCCACGCCGCACCATCTTCACCGCCTTGAGCGCACCGTCGCTGAGATCGATACCGAATGCGGGATAGATCACGGCGGGAGACTAGCAGCCCGTTGAGGAAGTGTGCCGAGCAATTGGGCGAGCGAGAACGAGCAGGGCGAGGCGCGCCGACGAGGCGTATCGACGGAGAGATACGCGAAGGAGGCGCAACGAAGCCATGCTCGTTCGCAGCCGGCCGATCGCCGGCACGGTTCCTCAGCGGGCTGCTCGCAGCGGACCTCGCAAAAGTCCGACGGCATTCGATCGGCGACGGAGGCGTGGTGCGGCGACGCCGTCACGGCGCAGCGTCGGGCGGCGGATCCTTGAACTTCTTCAATGCGTCCGGGTTCGGCAGCGTGGCGCCGAGGCCGATCAGCCGGCGCACGATCGTCTGCGCGTCCTGCCAGACGAGCGGCTTGTCGTCGGGGTTGCGCAGCAGGTACGCGGGATGGAAGGTCGGGATCACCGGGATCCCGTTCCACACGAACTCGCGGCCGCGGGCGGCCTTGATGCCTTGTGTGATGCCGAGGATCGTCCGCGTCGCCGGCAGGCCGAGCGTGCAGATCAGTTTCGGTTTCAGCAGCTCGATCTGCCGCGTCAGGTACGGCTGACACGCGGCGATCTCGTCGGGCTCGGGCACGCGGTTGCCCGGTGGACGGCACTTGACGATGTTCGCGATGTGGACCGTTTCGCGCGAGAAGCCCATCGCGCCGATGATCTTCGTCAGCAGTTCGCCGGCGCGTCCGACGAACGGCCGGCCCGAGCGGTCCTCTTCCTCGCCCGGGCCCTCGCCGATGAACAGCAGGTCGGGATTCGCGTGACCCTCGCCCGGCACCGTGCACGTGCGCGTGGCGTGCAGCTTGCAACGCGTGCACGCCGCGACGTCGGCTTCGAGGGCGTCGAGCGCCGCACGTGCGTCGGCCGAGCCGAGGCGCTCGCGCAACGGCGCGACGCGCGGCACGAAGTCGGACCGAGGCGCGGCGGCCGCAGCGACCGGCGTCGGGCGTGGAGGCGGAGACTCGACCGGGCGCGCCGGGGCCGCAGGCGGAGCGGTCCGCGAGTCGGCGGGCGTTTCGGTTCGCGGCTCGACGCGCGGTTCGATCCGGGGTTCGACGGGTGGGACGGCGCGCGACTCGACCGGCGCAGGGCTCCGTGCGGCGCGCGACAGCGCCTCGAGGCCGAACTCGGCTTCGGAGCGCAGGTGGACTCGGATCGCGTCGAGCGCGCGCGAGACTCGATCGTCGTGCTCAGTCATGCAGCGGCTCCGCGATCAGGGCGTCGCGTTCGATCCGTCGCACGATCGCGCGGACGAACGAGCCGCGCGCGTGACGACCGTCGACGCGCACACGACGATAGCGCTCGGAGAGTCCCACCGAACCGAGCGGGCCGGAGCGTTGGATCAGCACTTCGCTGACGCCGCCGACCAGGCGCTGG
>JAEUIB010000586.1 GCA_016795255.1 Planctomycetota bacterium | reverse complement strand
CTCGACAAGGCGTTCAAGCTGATCTCCGCCGAGTGGTATCCGACCGTGCTGTCGCCGAACTCGTTCGCGATGCGCTGGTCGATCGAGCGCGAGCCCGACGTGCTCGCCGCGATCGTCGACGAGCGCGAGAACCCGTACGTCGAGTACTTCCGCGAGGTCGCGATCCCGCGGATCGTGCGCGAGCGGCCGGACCTCGTCGGCATCTCGATCACGTACGGCTCGATGATCATCCCGGCGTTCACGCTGGCGCGAATGATCAAGGAAGCGCTGCCGTCGGTCCACATCACGATCGGCGGCGGGCTGCTCGCGTACGCCGGCGCGAAGATCGCGAAGTCGGGCGCCGTGTTCTCGGTCATCGACTCGATCGTGCTGCTCGAGGGCGAGGGCCCGCTGCTCGGCATCGCGCGCGCGGTCGCCGCGGGCACCGACGTCGCGGACGTCGGCAACGTGATCTGGAAGAAGGACGGCGTCGTCGTCACGAACAAGACCGTCGAGCCGCTGCCGATCGACGCGCTGCCGACGCCGGATTTCGACGACTTGCCGCTCGATCGCTACGTGTCGCCGCGCATCGCGCTGCCGCTCGCGATCACGCGCGGCTGCTACTACGAGAAGTGCGTGTTCTGCACGCTCTACAAGGTCATCGGGCCGGGCTATCGCCAGCGCAACCTGGCGAAGATCCTCGACGACATCGAAGCGGTGACGACGAAGTACGGCTCGAACGCCGTGTACTTCGTCGTCGAGGACATGCCGCCGGTGCTGTTCCGCGCGCTGCCCGACGCGCTCGCGTCGCGCAACCTGTCGATCGAATGGTGGACCGACGCGCGCCTCGAGAGAAACCTCTACACGCCGGAACTGACGCGTCGGCTGTACGAGTCGGGCTGTCGTCGCATCGCGTTCGGCTTCGAGTCGGCGTCGCAGCGATTGCTCGATCTGATGGACAAGGGCACCGCGATCGCGGAAGCGTCGGACATCGTGAAGACGGTCGCGAACGCCGGCATCGCCGTCGTGCTGTACACGATGATCGGCTTCCCGACCGAGACCGAGGACGAAGCGCGCGCGACGCTCGCGTGGATCCGCGAACACCAGCCGTGGGTCCAGGAAGTCTCGCTGCGCATCTTCTACATGGACAATCTCTCGCAGACGTACGCGCACCCGGAGCGCTTCGGGATCACGCAGGTCCACCAGGATCCGACGAAGCAGTACCAGGTCTACTTCGATCACGAGGTGTCGACCGGCCTGACGCGCGCGCAGGCGAGGACGATCTTCTTCGAGTTCATGGAAGCCGTCCGCGCCGAGTTCCCGCTGTTCCGCGGCGACAACCTGTGGCTGTTCGAGTTGAAGAGCCACCACTTCCTCTACCTCTGCAAGCGCGGCTCGCTGGACGTCTTCGAAGGTCGCACGACCGCGCATCTGCCGGCGTCGGCGCCGCGCGAGTTCGATGCGACGCGACCTCGACTGGCCCGCGACGTCGTCGTCGCCGACGTGCCGTACGACCTCGCCGAGATCACGCGGACGCTCGTGAAGGCCGAGGACGAGACGCTGCGCCCGCGGTACCAGTCCGGCTCGTTCAAGACCGAGATGTTCGCGCAGTTGAACGACGCGGTCGCGCCGGTCGAGCCGCGCGCGAGCGTCATCGCGTGGCGCGGTTCGTCGTCGGATTTCCTGCGGATCGGCAAGGACGCCGCGGAGATCCTGCGTCGACTCGACGGGCGGACGACGATGGCGCAGTGGCTCGCGCGGTTCGACGACGCGCACCGTCCCGCGATCCGCTCGTTCCTGAACTCCGCGTTCGCGAAGGGACTGATCGAGGACGCGACCCACGCGTCCAAGTCGCACCCGCAGGAGGTCCACTCATGACGCAAACACCCCCACGCCGCCCGGCGGACGACGAGACGCGGGCGCCGCGAACTCCGTCGCGACCGGCCGACGCGCCGCGCACCGAACCGAAGCGCGACGACCTCGAACTCGATCTCGATCTCGAAGAAGCCGACGAAGGCGACCGCCTGAAGGAAGGCTTCACCGGACAGGAGCGCTGACGATGACGAACAAAGGCAAGGAGTCGAAGGGCGAGGGCCATCCCCGCAAGCGCGCGGAGGACCCGTTGCTGAAGATCGTCAAGCGGAACGACCCGAAGGCCGACGCGAAGGACACGAAGCTCGACCTCGGCCTCGACGACTTCGACGGCGACCATCGCTACGGGCGTGAAGACATCGCCGACAAGTAGCCGCGAGTCGGTGTGGGAAGGAACTCGCACCCGGCCGGAGATCGGCGGGTCGACCCGGCCCAAAAAAAAGGCGGGGAAGGCGGTCGTCCTCCGCCTTCCCCGCGCCCGCTTCAGGGTCCCGACCGTGGCTCCTCGGCATCCCGTTTCAGGGATCGGAGGAAGGAGTGGAAAGCAAGAAGCCGAAGAGACTTCGCGGTCGAGCGTTCGGTGAACCCGGGGGAGGGCTCACCAAACCTGCCTCTCACACACTTCTTATCGGCGCTGCTTTTTCACTTCCCAAGGGGGCGAAAAAACTAACGCGGAAGCGTGGTTTCGAAGTCGCACGGGTGAAACGCCCAAAGCTCGGCGCCGGGGCGCTCACTCACTCGCGCACGGCGCCGAAGCGGTAGACCGCGTTCAAGAACAGACCGGTCTGCCCGCGCGCGAAACCGCGGAAGTTGGGGTCGTTCGCGAACAGGATCACGTGGCCGCGGCCGATGCGGACGTCGGCGAGGTACGCCTTGCCGTTCAGCTTCGCGACGTTCTCGGACGACGCGAAGCCCGACAGGAGCGAGTCCGGACCGAACACGCCGAGCCGCGATCCCTGGCCCTTCAACGTGAACGCGGTCGCGCCCTCCATCAGCACGGCGAGCGACGCGTCGTCGTCACCGAACGCCAGCGGATGATCCGGATCGAGACGAACGGAGAACAGCGTGCCCGGCACTTGCTGCTGGCGCATCCGCTCGGCGACGGCCTTCGACGGCAGCCACTCGCGGTCCTTCGCCTCGGCGGGCGGCGCCTGTTCGTCGTCGCGCGTCCGCACGTCGACGAACCCGCCGCGCTCCTTCGTCAACGCGAACGCGCCGTTCGCGATCCCGACGATCGACCCGCCGCGCTCGACGTACTGACGCAGCGCGTCGAACCCGCCGTCCGCGAGCTTGCGCCCGTAGTCGAAGCCGTCCGGCACGACGAGGACCGAGTAGTCCGTGAGGTCGATGCCCGCGAGATCGTCGAGCGGCAGCATCGAGCAGCGCACGCCCAGCTTGCTCTCGAACAGGAAGCGGATCGGACCGACCGACGACGGCGACGTTCCGCTGCCGGTCACGACGCCGATCGACGGAACGGCGACCGGTCGGAACGACTCGGCGCCGAGGTCGGGTCCCTTCTCGGTCAGACTGCTCGACACCGCGACCATGCGGACGCCGAGTTCCTCCGCGCACGCGACGACGCGCGTATGGACGTCCTGCGCGTTGCCCGCGACCGGCACCAGCAGCGTGCCGGGGGCGAAGTCCTCGCCGCGCATCGTGAACGCGCGCGTCGCCGTCGATACGCGGACGCCGCCGCGCAGCAGGCGATCGAGCACGCGCGGCGACCGGAACGAATCCCAATGGACCAGGTACGCGACGCTCGCGACTCCGCCGTCGACGCCGCCGGAACGCGGCGCTCGATCGGCGGCCGGAATGAGCTCGGCGGTGACCGGCTGCTCGGTCCAGTACGCCTCGACGTCGAACAGCAGCGGCAAGCTCCACGCCGACACGTCGTAGAAGAACGGCTCGCGCACCGGCGAGCGCGGCTCGAGCAGCGTTCGCGCCAGATGCTTCATCGGCTGCGCCAGCGAGACGACGAACGCGCCGGCCGGGAAGCGGCGATCGTCGACGACGTCGGGTGCGTACGCGTGCGCCCGCTTGGCTTCGAACGGCGCGGTCGCCTGATGCACCTCGATCCCTTGGCGGATCAACAGGTCCACGAGTTCGTCGCAGCGATCCCGATCCCGCCCGGGCACGAGCACGAACGCGCGCTCGGGGCCGTTCTCGCCTTCCCAGATCGCGTCTTCGAAGAACCGCGCGAAGTCCGCGAGCAGCTCGTCCCGATGCTCGGCGGCCGTCGCGACGGTCGCCAGCGCCGCGGTGAAGTGATGCGCCGTGCGGTCATGCAGCGTCAGCAGCTCGCCGTCCTCGCGACGGATCACGACACCCGCGGGGGAATGTCCGGCTTGCTCGTACGTCATGCCGATCGCGCCGTTGAACGACGGCCAGGCATCGCCGTACCCGGGATAGAACAGATCGAAGTCCTCGCCGGTGTAGTACGGCCACGCGTGGCGATCGAACGCCGCGGCGTTGCTGGTCCCGAACACGCTGCCCCAGCGCGCGATGTGGCGCGGCAAGTTCGAGTTGATCGGCGCCGCGGCCGGGAAGAAGAAGTACGAGCTGTCCGGGTACATCTCGTGGAAGTCGACGTGCACCTGCGGCAGCAGCTCGCGGTACGCGCGGACGCGCGCCTGCGTCTCCGGCTGCGTCAGGAACGCCCAGTCGCGGTTCAGGTCGAACAGATTGTGGTTGAAGCGCCCGCCCGGCCACGGCTCGGAGTGTTCCTCCGCGTGCGGATCCGGATTCGGCACCGGCCCCATCACCGATTGCAGCCAGCGCACGTAGCGCTCTCGGCCATCGGGGTTCAGACACGGATCGAGGACGATCACGGTCCGATCGAGAAGCGCCGTGGTCGCATCGTCCGCCGCGGCCGCGTAGTGCCACAGCGTCGCGAGAGCCGACTCGGACGGCGACGGCTCGTTGCCGTGGACGTTGAACGACAACCAGACGACGACCGGCAACGACGCGAGCAGCGCGTCACGCTCGGCCGGCGACTTCCGCGCGCGCGGATCGGCGAGACGCCGCATGCCGTCGCGGACGTCGGAGAGCCGCGCGAGATTGGCCGGCGACGACACCGTCGCGAGCACGAGCGGCCGCCCGGCGCCGGTCGTCCCGTAGCGCCGGACCTCGACGCGATCCGACGCGGCGTCGATCGCGTCGACCGCGCGCAGCAGCGCCTCGTGCGGCGTGAACCGAGCGCCGAGCTCGTACCCGAGCAGCGCCGCCGGCGTCGGCACCTCGGACAGGTAGCGCGAAGCCGGCCGGAACGTGAACGGTTGGGGGCTCTGGGCGCCCGCCGGCGCCGCGCTCCACACGAGCGAACCGGCGAGCAGAGCCGCGTGCAACTTCATGCGTCGACCTCGGGCAAGTCAGCGTCGGGAACGAGGGGCGGGGATTGTAGTCGCCGATCCGCCGGGCGGTGTTGAACGACGCGCGTGCCTTGTAGACTTCGCGGTCCGAAACCGCGTTCGATCGCGAGTGTCGGCCGGTGCGGCCACGCTCAAGTCGCACGCGGAGATCCTCCGAAGACCGGGGGTTCCCGCAGAAGGTGTCTCCCATGCAGACTCTCGAGTACCGGGCCAAGGAATCGTGGCGCGTGTTCCGCATCATGGCGGAATTCGTCGACGCGCTCGAACGGCTCCAAGACGTCGGACCGGCCGTGTCGATCTTCGGCTCGGCGCGCATGAAGCCGAACCACCGCTACTACAAGATGGCGCGCCAGCTCGCGGCCAAGCTGTCGAAGGACGGCTTCTCGATCATCACCGGCGGCGGCCCCGGGATCATGGAAGCGGCGAACCGCGGCGCGAAGGACGCCGGCGGGAACTCGATCGGGTTGAACATCCGACTGCCGATGGAACAGGCGCCGAACCCGTTCCAGAACATCGCGATCGACTTCAACTACTTCTTCGTCCGCAAGTTCATGTTCGTGAAGTACGCGTCGTCGTTCGTCATCTTCCCGGGCGGCTTCGGGACGATGGACGAGCTGTTCGAAGCGTTGACGCTGATCCAGACCGACAAGATCGCCGACTTCTCGGTCGTGCTCGTCGGCAGCAAGTACTGGAAGGGCCTGCTCGACTGGGTCCGCGACACGATGATCCCGGAAGGCACCGTGTCGCCGAAGGACCTCGACCTCGTCTACCTGACCGACGACCTCGACGAGGTGTCGCGCATCGTGCGCCGCTCGTTCGACGAGCAGTCGTTCCTGACGAGCGGCCTGAGCGGTATCGTCCGCCGCGGATGACTGCGCCCGGATGACTGCAAAGAACGAACACGGCGGCCCGAAGAACCCGTTCACCCTGCTGCGCACCGACCCCGCGACGCGGGCGCGTCGCGGTCGGTTGACGTTGCCGCACGGCGTCGTCGAAACCCCGGCGTTCATGCCCGTCGGCACCGTCGGCGCGCTGAAGGCGCTGACGCCGCGCGACGCACGCGATTGCGGCGCGCAGATGATCCTCGCGAACACGTACCACCTGACGATCCGGCCGGGCGAGGAGCTCGTCCGCAAGCTCGGCGGGCTGCACAAATTCATGGGCTGGGACGGGCCGATCCTGACCGACTCCGGCGGGTACCAGGTGTTCTCGCTGCCGGGCAAGGAGATCACCGAGGAAGGCGTTCGCTTCCGCTTCGAGGTCTCCGGCGAGCGCATCGTGTTGACGCCCGAGAAGTCGATGGAGATCCAGCAGGCGCTCGGTCCCGACGTCGCGATGGCGTTCGACGAGTGCATCCCGTTCCCGTGCGAGGAACCGTACGCCGCCGCGTCGATCGAACGGACGCTGCGCTGGGCGAAGCGTTGCCTGAAGGCCCACGTGCGCGAAGACCAACACCTGTTCGGCATCGTCCAGGGCGGTCTGTTCCCGAAGCTGCGCGAGCGCTGCGCGAAGGCGATCGCGGAGATGCCGTTCAACGGCATCGCGGTCGGCGGCGTGTCGGTCGGCGAAGGCCACGAGAACCTGAAGACCGCCGTCGACCTGACCGAGCGTCACCTGCCCGCGGACAAGGTCCGGTACCTGATGGGCGTCGGCCTACCGCAGGACATCCTCGAGTCGGTCGAGCGCGGCATGGACATCTTCGACTGCGTGATCCCGACGCGCTACGCGCGTGGCGGCACGCTGTTCACGGTGCGCGGCAAGATCCGCATCGAGCACAACAACTACCGGCGCGACGCGTACCCGATCGACACGTCGTGCGACTGCTACGCGTGCGCGAACTTCTCGCGCGCGTACCTACGGCACTTGTTCCTGGAGAAGGAGTTCCTCGGGACGATGCTCGCGTCGATCCACAACGTGCGCTTCTACCAGCGCATGATGGCGGGAGCTCGCGCAGCGATCGAAGCCGGGAACTTCGCGGCCTGGAAGACCGAGTTCCTGACGAACTACGGGTTCTCCGCCGACGAGAACGTGAACACCCGAGAGGAATCCGGGGACGCCGCGCCGCCGCGAGGGGCGGACGCGCACCACGCCCCGACTCGAGACCACCACCGGCGCGGGCCGCCGCCCCACCGCCCGCACGGCCACGGTGGCGCCAAAGGCGTCCGCAAGGGCCGGCGGAACTGACCGATCAGGTCTTGATCTTGTTCTTGCGCTTGCGGACGAGGTTGCCGCAGCACGGCCGCGCGCCGTGATTGGCCTTCTTGATCTTCCGGTTGTTTCGGGCCATGGCTCTGCTCCAGTTTCGGGGCAGCGAGGGGACGGATGGACCGTTCCGGTCGCCGCTTGTTCGCCGCATCTTTGCCGCTTCAAGGCGGAACAGGTTAGCGACCGAAAGTGCTGCTGTATACCCACGCGACGCGACCTCGACGCAGGAAGTCGAGATAGGATCCCCGCCGCATGTCCGACCCGTCCCGATTCGACCCGCCCCCCGCCGCGCTCGACCGCCGTCGATTCCTCGCGGGATCGCTCGCGGCATGCGGGGTCGGGTTGGCCGCCGCAGCCCCGCTCGGTCAACCGCTCTGGGCCGCCCCTCGCCTCGCGCGCCCCGAGGGCAAGAACCTGGTCGTCGTCCGCTTCGGCGCCGGCGTCCGCTTCCGCGACACGTTCGGCGCCGGTGACCGCACGCTGACGCCCCATCTGCGCAGCCAGGCGCGTCGTGGCACGCTGTTCTCGCACGTGCGCAACGACGGCGAGCTGCGACACGACTGCGCGACGTGGACGTTGATGAACGGCACGTACGGACCGCGGCAATTCGCCCGCGGAGCCAAGCTCGCGGAGGGCCTCAGCTACAGCCCGACGTGGTTCGAGATGGTTCGCAAGACGTTCGCCCGCCCGGTCGAGAAGCTGCTCGCCGTCGGCGTCGAGCCGTGCTCGCTCAGCGAGGAGTACGGCGCGCGTTACCAAGCCTCGTGCTTCGCGTCGCAGAAGGACGCCCGCGACGGCGCGTCGGCGTCGGGCGATGCGTCGCTCGGCGTCTGCGCGGAGCGGTTCATGCTGAACCGACGCATCGGCCAGATCGCGCGCGACCTCGACGACGACCTCAAGCCGCGGACGCGCTCGCAGCGCCGCGCGTCGTACCTCGGCGCGATCGACGAGCACTTCAGCGCGGATCCACTCGCCGAGACGTCGCTGACCGAGATCGCGCGCGAGGTCCTCGCCGATCGCCTGGTCGCGCCGCAGCCGTGGATCACGGCGGCCGAAGGCGACGACGTGCTGCTCGACCTCGCGTTGCGCGCGATGGCGAAGCACCGCCCCGAGTGCACGATGATCGCGTTCCAGTCGACGGACCTCGCCCACTTCGGCGCGTGGCGCACGTACACGGCGCAATTGCGCCGACTCGATCTGTTGCTCGCGCGCCTGCAGGACTTCCTCGCGTCGACGCCGTTCTATTCCGATCGCACGACGCTGGTCGTCACGACGGAGATCGGCCGCGGCGACCCGAACTTCGCGCAGCACGAACTCGAAGGGGATTCCGAGCGTCGGCTGTTCACGCTCGTGCTCGGCCCCGACGTCGAAGCCGGCCGCGAGATCGCCGAACCGCGCGATTTCGCAGGCTTGGCGCCAGGGATCGCTCGCTTCCTCGGCGTCCCGCTGCCCGGCGCGACCGCGACCGCGTGGCCGGAGTTCCCCGCATGACGCCGTCGAGTCGGAAGTGGTTCGGCTCGCTCGCGGCGACGATCGCCGTCGGGATCGGCGCGCTCGCGGCGCAGGACGGCGAGGTCCATCTGGTGGGCCGCGCGAAGCCCGCGCTGCCCGAACATCTGGTCGTCGAGGGCGACGAGCGTCCGCTGCACGACTTGCGGATCGCGGCACTGGTCGAAGCGCTCGAGATCGAGAAGCGCGTCGTCGCCCAATTGAAGGCGTCGATCGTCACCGCCGACGATCAACCGAACGCGACCCTCGTGCTGCTCGACATGCAGCGCAATCAGCTCGACCAATTCCTGCGCGAGACGCGCAACGCGATCGTGCTGGACGGTCCGCTGTCCGACAAGACGGTCGGCGTGTTCGATCGCTATCTGTCGGGCTTCGCGTACGAGCGCATGCTGACCGACAGCTACGACCTCGCCGCGATGAACGACTGGCGCGACTCGAACCTCGAGTTCCTGAAGTCCGGTTCGCCCTCGGTCCGCGAGCACGCGGAGTTCATGCGGCTGCTGACGCTACGCAGTGCCGAGAAGGCGCTGCTGCTGCGCCGGATCATCGCCGCCGTCCAGCGCGGTCCGCTGTCGGAAGCCGAGCAGCAGCAGTTCCTCGGCGAGCTGAAGACCTTCTATCCGAACGAACCGCTGCCGGTCGCCGCCGGCGCGACGCTGCCCGTCGCCGACGCCACGACCACCGCCGAGCCGTTGCCGCAAGCGCTTCCGCTCGGTCCGACCGGGCGTGCGCTGACGCTGCCGAGGCTCGACGGCGTCGAGCGCGTGAGCCGGGTGATCCCGAAGCTGCCCGCGCCGCTCGCGAAGGAATGAAGCTCGCGGGGAACCTTCGTCCC
>JAEUIB010000522.1 GCA_016795255.1 Planctomycetota bacterium | reverse complement strand
GTATGGGCGTCAAGAACACGGATGGCACGAAGGACTTGATCGTTCTTCACGGTGAAGTGACGTTTCCATCAGGATCGTCGATCATCATCAGCGACGTCTACCTTCAGGATCCGCTGAACTCGTTCAATGCAGTCGGTGGAGCGGACATTTCGAATACGAGTACGACGTTCGAGATCTCGGACATCGATCTCGCACCGAATGCCAGCTACGAACTCGTCATCGTGTTCTCCGCGTCTCCCGGGGACGCGGGAGTCCGCGTAGAACTCGAAGGCTTGTTCGATTGATCCACCCGACCGCGCCCTCGCTCACTCCCGATCGACGAGCATCCCGTGCGACGGGCTCGGCGCCTGCGCGATCTCCCATCGATTACCGTCCGGGTCGATCAGCAGGAACGACTTCTCGCCCCACGGATGCGACTTCGGCGGGCCGCTGAACTTCAGGCCGAGCTGTTCCTGCTGCGCGTGCAGTACGGCGTAGGTGCCGTCGACGTCGCGCGTCGTCACGCCGAGCGCCAGCGTGCCTCGCTCGCCTTCGGCGTTGAAGTAGTCGCGCGTTTTGCCGAGCACGGCGAACACCGCGACGCGGAAGCCGCTGTTCAGCACGAACTCGCCGAACTCGGCGTTCTGGTAGCGCGGCGCGATGCCGAGGAACGTCTCGAGGAAGCGCATCGAGCGCGGCACGTCGGTCGACGTCAGCGTGACGTGCGAGCAGGCGACGATCATGAACCAGCTCCCGGCGTCAGGGCGCCTCGCAAGCGTGACGCCAACGCCAGTGCGGCGTCGAACACTTGCTCCGCGGCGGCGATCGAACCCGACGCGATGCCGCAGCTCGGCGTGATCCACGCCTGGCGCAGCCAGCTCGGCGGGATGCGCACGGCGCGGCGGAACAGCTCGTCGACGTCCGGTTTGCGCAGCGGCGGCACGAGGCCGAACGCGAGGACGCGGTCGGCGTCGGACAGCCAGCGCGCGACGCGCGCGTCGGCGAGGACCGCGTCGAGGTGCTCGGTGGCGTCGAACGAGAACACGTCCGGCGCGAGAGCTTCCACTGCCGCGAGCGGCGGAGCGGCGCAGCAGTGGATGCCCGCGCGCGCACCGGCTTCGCGGATCGCGGCGAGCGCGGCCGCGACGGCGCTCCACGCGGCCTCACGCTCGCGCGCGGGTGTCGCGTCCGGCAGCGTGCCGAGCGCCGGCTCGTCGAGGAACACGACGACCGACGCATGGAGCGCCTTCAATCGCCGGATCTGTTCGCGCGCGAGCATCGTGACGCGCGCCGTCGTCTCCTCGAGCGCGGCTGCGTCGAAGCGACCGCGGGCTTCCGCGATCGCGAGCGTCAGCGGGCCGACCAATTGGCCCTTCACGGCGACCGCGTCCCGGAACATGCCGCGCTTCATGCCGCGTTCGAACGCCGACAGGCCGCACGCGACGGCGTCGGACCACGGAGCGACGTCGCGGGCGGCCTGCGCGACCATGGCTTCGGCGGGCGAGGCTTGCGGCAGTTGCGGCCAGAACGGCAGCTTCGGCGCGAACCTCGAGACGAAGGCCGTGGCGGCGACGGGGTCGCGATGCGGCAGGCTGCCGATGCCGGTGACGAGCAGGGGTTCCATCGAAGCCGATCCGCACGGGGCCCGGCCGTCCGCGAGTCGCGAACGACCGGGCCCGACTGCACCACGAGCCGCGGATCAGTTCAACGTCAGGGTGTACGTCGGCGTCGTCCCCGCGGGTTCCAGCAGGTTGCCGATGCAGGCGGCTTGCAGCACGACGGTGCCCGGCGTGCCGTGGTTGACGGCGGGGATCGACAGCGCGCCGTTGCCGTCGAGCGGCAGCGTGACGGTCGTGATCAACGTCCCCGGGTTGAACCCGATGAAGTACGGCGTGCCCATGAAGTCGGCGGGGATCTCGGCCGGCAGCGTGGTCAGCGCGACGAACAGGAAGCACGTGCCGAACTGCGGGCCTTCGCTCAGGTCGACGCTGAACGCACCGACCGGGACCGGCGACGCCGGCGTCGACGTCAATTGCGGCCGCTTCGGCGTCAGCACGTTGAGGTCGTTGAACGTCGAGAAGTCGGTCGACAGCACGTACAGCGCGCCGCCGTCCTGCGGCTGGAACGCGCCGAGCTGGCTCGGGCTCGCGCCGTTGCCGACGGCGACGATCTGGCCGCACGACGCGAACACGTCGTTGCCGAGGTCGCTCTTCACGACGCCGCCCGGGCCGTACTCGGTCACCGTGCCGAGCGACGAGTCGCTGACGAACAGGTCACCCTCGGAGTCGAACGCGAGGCCGGCCGGCGCCGTGACGCCGGCGACGACGACCGTCGCGTCGGCGTCGGTCAGGAACGTCGGACCGATCGCGCTCGCGATCTGCGCGGCGTCGAACCGCAGCACGTCCTCGGCGCCGATCGTCGGCGTCGGGAATTGGATCGTGTTGCTGCCGTAGTAGACGTCGCCCTGCGCGTCGACGACGACCGGGCCCGACGGGCCGAGCAGGTCGGCGACGAGGTCGGTCGCGCCGGTGAGGACGTCGAGGCGCACGATCTTCGTCGCGTTGAACGAGAAGTCGCCGTGCGCGACGAGCGCGACGTCCGGTGCGAGGAACGAGCACGAGAAGTTGAATTGGACCGTCGCGACGAGGCTCGGCGTGCCGCCGTTCAGCGGGACCTTCGTGATCGAGTTCGCCGACGACTCACCGAACAGCAGGTACGAACCGGTCGGGTCGACCGTCACGAAGCTGCCGAACGTGACCGGCGGCGCGACGTACAGCGTCTGCACGACGTTGCCGTTCGACGGGGCGACTTCGACGATCGCACTGCCGTCGTAGATCGCGAGGTTGCCGTTCGGCAGACGATCCATGCCGCCGGTGAACGCGCCGGCCGGAGCGGCGGCGACCGCCGCGTTCAGCCAACCGGGTCCGGCGGTGATCGACGCGAACGATGGGGATGCACACAGCGACGCGGCGAGGGCCGCGGCCAGCGACGAACGAATCCACATGGGACGACTCCGGGAGCTCTTCCTCGGCGCCGGGTG
>JAEUIB010000295.1 GCA_016795255.1 Planctomycetota bacterium | reverse complement strand
CGGTGACGACGCTCTTGATGCCGAGGCGCGCCACGTTCTCCGCGACGCGCTCGATGCGCGTCGCATCGCGATCGACCGCGACGATGCACGCGCGATCCCCGGCGATCTCCGCGAGATGCGTGGTCTTGCCGCCGGGCGCGGCGCACAGATCGAGGATGCGCTCCTCGGGCTTCGGATCGAGCGCCGCCGCGACTTTCATCGCCGCCTCGTCCTGCACGTAGAACAGCCCTTCCTTGAACGCGCTGGTCTTCACCGCCTCGGCGGCCGACGCGTCGAGCAGCAGCGACTCGGGCATCACGCCCGGGCCGGACGCGATCTGCTCGGTCTCGAGGCGACGCGCCAATCCCTCACGATCGATCTTCAAGCGATTGACGCGCACCGACACGCGCGGCTTGCGATTGCCCGCCGCCAGCATCTCTTCGACGAGCGACGCGTCGTACTGCTTCAGCCAGCGTTCGACGAGGAACGTCGGATGCGAGTAGATCTGCGCGAGATGGAGTGCGCGGTTCTCGGCCGGATCGGCGAACACGTTCTTCGAGAAGAAGCAGACGGTGTTCTCCGACGGCATGAAGCGCTTGCGCGGGCTCGCTCCGCCGCGGTCCTGATCGACGGGCACGCGGTTGGTCTCGCGCGACACGGTGCGCAGCACCGCGTTCACGAGTCCGCGGATCCCCGGATGACGATGTCCGACCAGGTCCACCGTCGCCGAGATCGCGGCGAACGGCGGCACGCCGTCGAGGAACAGCAGTTGGTACACGCCGAGGCGCATCGCGTTGAGGCAGTCGGGCTCGACGCGGCTGATCGGCTCTTCGCAGTGCGCGGCGATCACGCAGTCGATCGTCAGCCGGCGACGCAGCACGCCGTAGACGAGTTCGAGGAAGAAGCGATGCGACCGCGCATCGAGTTCCTGTTCGGGATGCAGATCGTCACCGAGCTCGGTGATCATCGCGAGGCGCTCGTCCTCGAGCAGCATCAGCGCCTTCAGCGCCATCGATCGCGCATCGGCGCGCGGCGGCTGCGATTGCTGCGGCCCGTCGAAGCGACGCGGACCGAACGGCTTGCGCGGACCGGACGAGCCGAACGGCCGTCGTCCGCCACCACCTCCGCCGCCACCGCCACTGCCACCGCCGAACTTGCTGCGACCGAAGCCGCCTCCGCCGCCGGTTCCGCTCTTGCCGAACGGCTTGCCCTTGCCACCCGGGTTCTTGAAACCCTTGTGGAACGATTTGCCCGCACCGCCACGTCCACCGTGACCGCCGCGACCGGATCCTTGCTCGCTCATGAGAAACACGTCCCTGGTGTGAAGCGGAAGCCGCGCAAGAACGCGCCCGCGTCGAGTTCGCTCTTGCCTGCGCGCAGCAGTCGATCGATGCGCACCGCGCCGTCGCCGCAGGCGACGACGAATTCGTTCGAGGCGGACAGGATCGCGCCGGGCGATCCTCCACCGTTCGTGACCGTGACCTTGCGCAGCACGATGCGCTCGTCCGGCTTGCCCGGCACGCGGAGCATGCAGTGCGCTCCCGGCCACGGCGTCATCGCGCGCACGTGATTGCGCACGTTCGCCGCCGACGCGCTCCAGTCGATCCGACCTTCGTCCTTCGTCAACGGCTTGGCGAACGTCACGCGCGATTCGTCCTGCGGCGTGCGCGGCGCCGAACCGGCCTCGAGCCGATCCAAGTTCCGCGCCAGCAGTTCCGCCGCGACCGGCGCCATGCGTTCGGTCAGCGAACCGGTCGTGTCGTCGTCGAGGATCGGCATCGGCTCGGCGTCGATGACGTCCCCGGCGTCCAGTTCGAGTTTGAGGAACTGCAGCGAGACGCCGGTCGTCGCTTCCCCGCGCTGGATCGCACGCGCGATCGGCGCCGCGCCGCGCAGGTGCGGCAGCAGCGATCCGTGCAGGTTCACGATGCCACGCGGCGCCAGCGACAACAGCGGCTCCTTGAGGATCTGTCCGTACGCGACGACGACGACGAAGTCGGGCGACGCCGCTCGGATCACGTCGATCGAGTCCGGCGTGTTCACGCGCAGCGGCTTGTGCGTCGGCAGCCGCAGTTCGTCGGCGAGCGTCGCGACCGGCGACGCCTCGATCTTGCGGCCTCGGCCTTTCTCGGCATCCGGTCGGGTGACGACGAGCGCCACCGTGTGCCGCGAACGCGCGAGCTGCGCGAGCACGGGCACGGCGAACGTCGAAGTTCCAAAGAAGGCGATGCGCATGACGCGATCGATCCGGAATGCCTGGTCCGTTCAACGCACGAAGCCCGCCCCCGGAGGAGCGGGCTTCGCTGCGTGACCGGAACGAGCTCTCAGCTCAACTTCACGTTGAGCTGCTGCTCGCACACGCGCTTCAGCTCGTCGACGGTGCGACCGCCACCGATGAGCCGGTGGATCTCGTTGCCGTCCTTGAAGATGATCAGCGTCGGGATCGCCGTCACGCGGTAGCGCACCGCGATCTCCGGGTGGTCCTGCGTGTTGTGCTTCGCGACCTTCATCTTGCCCTTCACGTCGACCGCGAAGCGCTCGACGGTCGGAGCGAGCTGGCGGCACGGACCGCACCACGGCGCCCAGAAGTCCACGAGCACCGGCACGTCCGACTTCAGCACGTAGTTGCCGAAGGTCTGATCCGTCACTTCCTGCACGTTGTCTGCCATCTCTTGCATCTCCGTCTCTCTGTTCTTGTCAGTCGTTCGACGGCGCGAACGATCAAGCCGTTTCGGACGCGTCGTCGCGACCGGCCTCGAACTCGGCGTCGAGCGCAACCGCTTCGTCCGCGGCCTCTGCGTCGACGTCCGTGCGGGCGGACACCGCGAGCGGCGCCGCCTCTCCGTCTGGGTTCTCGGTCCGCTCCAACTCGTCGTCGGCGGGAGTGACCGGAAGATTGTCCTGCTCGGCGGCGAGGATCTCGTCGATCGAGTACTCGCGCTCGTCGACGAGCACGATGTCGATCGACTCGAACGACGTGCCTTGGACCGCTTGCACGCGCTGTCGCTTGATCAGCTCGAGCAACGCGAGGAAGCGACCGACCAACGTCCAACGATCGGGCGGCGCTTCGAACAACTCGCGGAACGCGAGCCGACGACGCGTGCGCAGCACCGTGAACACTTCGTCGATGAACTCGCGCAGCGACTTCTCGAACTTGAGTAGCCGCGGAACGTGGGGCTTCGCCAGACCGGTCGCTTCGAGCACCTGCGCGAAGGCCTTCACGAGATCCCACAGATCGAGCTCCTCGATCGGGATCTCCTGTTCCTCGCCTTGGCGTTCGGCGCGGAACGGGAACACGCGCGTGCGTTCGAGCGCGAGCGCCTCGAGATCGCGCGACGCGACCTTGAAGCGCTTGTACTCGAGCAACTGCTGGATCAGTTCGTCCTCGGGGTCGAGCTCTTCGTCGAGGTCGACTTCTTCCTCGGCCGGCAGCAGCGCGCGCGACTTGATCACCATCAGCGTCGCCGCGACGACGAGGAACTCGGCGGCGATCTCGACGTCGAGCTCTTGCAGCGTCTTCAAGTACGCGAAGTACTTGTCGCAAACCGCAGCCAGCGGAATCTCCGTGATCTCGACCTCTTCCTCGCGCACGAGGTGCAGGAGGAGATCGAGCGGTCCGCTGAAGTTGTTGAGGCTGACGGTGTAGTCCATGACGAAGCGGCGGAGTGTATCAGTCGACTCGAACGATGGCATGAGCGTCGGGCTCGCGAAGCCGACGACGGTGCTCGATGTCGCGCGGACGCGCTAGGCGAAACGCCGGGTCGGGCGGTCGGCGGCGACGCCGGCTCCGGAAGCCCGGTCGTCCCCCGGCCAACAGCGGCGAGAGAGCCCAATCTGTGCTGCCGTTACGCATGATTAGG
>JAEUIB010000476.1 GCA_016795255.1 Planctomycetota bacterium | reverse complement strand
CTGCCGCTGGCGCTGGCGCTGCTCGTCGAGTCCGCCCAGGTGCCGCACGTGCGATTCCCGCGCGTGCTCGCGGCCGGAGAACTCGCGCTCGACGGGCGTGTACGTCCCGTGCGCGGGATCCTGCCGATCGCCGCAGCCGCGCGTGGACTCGACGTCGACGCGATCCTCGCACCCGCCGAGATCGCGGAGCAGGCCGCGCTGGCGCACGCGGCGCCGGTGTTCCCGGTCCGATCGCTGCGCGACGCCGCGGCGATCCTCGCGGGAACGGCGGAGGTCGACCCGGCATCGCCCGCGGCGCCCGAACGCGACGGCGCCGCCGACGACGACGTCCGCGACGTCCGTGGGCAAGAGCTGGCGAAGCAAGCCCTCGCCGTCGCCGCCGCCGGCATGCACAACGTGCTGCTCGTCGGGCCGCCCGGATCCGGCAAGACGATGCTCGCGCGACGGCTGCGCGCGCTGCTGCCGCCGCTCGACGACGACGCGTCGATCGAGTGCTCGCGGATCGCGTCGGTCGTCGATCCGACGCGGAACACGCGCGTCTCGCGCCCGCCGTTCCGCGCGCCGCACCACACGGCGTCGACCGCGGCGTTGGTCGGTGGCGGCGTCCAATTGCGCCCCGGCGAGATCACGCTCGCGCACAACGGCGTGCTGTTCCTCGACGAGTTCGCCGAGTTCCCCCGCACCGTCATCGAAGCCCTGCGGCAGCCGCTCGAAGAGCGGACGATCACCGTGTCGCGCATCGCCGGCACGCTGACGTTCCCGGCCGACGTCTGCCTCGTCGCGGCGATGAACCCGTGCCCGTGCGGCTACCGCGGCCATCCGAAGGTCGCGTGCCGCTGCAGCGACCACGAGGTCCGCCGCTACGTCCAACGGCTGTCGGGACCCCTGCTCGATCGCATCGACCTGCGCGTCGAGGTCGCCGCGGTGGACGTGCGCGAGTTGCTCGAGCCCGCGGCGGCGGCCGGCACGCCCGATCTGCGAGCCGCGATCGAGCGAGCGCGAAGTCGCCAAGCCGAGCGCTTCGCGCGCTCGCGGACGCGGGTCAACGCGCAGATGACGCCGAAGGAGGTCGATCGCTTCTGCGTCCTCGACGCCGACGGTCGGCAGATGCTGTTGAAGGCGGCCGACGCGCAGCACCTGTCGGCTCGCAGCGTCAAACGCATCCTGCGCGTCGCCCGCACGGTCGCCGACCTGCGTGACGGCGCGACGCTCGCCGCCGCGGACATCGCGTTCGCGCTCGCGTGCCGAACGACGTTGCCGTTGCTCGAGTGATCACGCGACCGGGTCACGCGCCGCTCGCCGACGCGCTGCGTCGACGATCGCGCCGAACCCGAGCACCGCGAGTGCCCCCGTCGACAGCAGGATCCCCCACCGGAACGACGCGGGCTCGTACCGGAAGACGACGCGACGGGTTTCCGGGCCGACCTCGACCGCGCGGAATGCGTGGTCGGCGACGTCGACGTTCGCGCGCCGCGTCGACCCGTCCCGCAGCTCTTCGTTCGCACGCCACCCACGTTCGTACGTGTCGGCGAGCACGAGCCACACACGCTGCGAGACGCCGTCGAGTTCGACGACGACCGAGCTCGGCGTCTCGTCGACGAGCGTCGCGGTGCCCGCGGGCGGATCGAGCGGGCCCGGCCCGCTGCCGATCGCGCGTGAATCCGAAGGCTCGATCTGGACCAGTCGCCGCGGGTCGACCGTTGGATCGCGGAGGATCGCGAGCCGCTCCGCTTCGGGCACGCTCGACCATCCGGCGACCAACCGTGCGCGCGGCAGTGCATCGCGCAGGCGGTAGACGCCGAGACCCTCGGCCTCGTTCGCGTAGACGACGTCGGCGTTCCGCAGCGGCAGCTCGCGATTCGCGACGACGAAGCGCGTGGCGAAGCGCAGGAACAACGGATGTTCGAACACGCGGACGTCGGTGAACGGGCGCATCACGCGCGGATCGCGTCGGTCGAAGCGGCCGGGCTCGAGGGCTTCGACCAGCGTGGCGATGCGCCGCGTGACCATCGGCTCGGCGCCGTCGGCGCTGCGATAGCCGAGCAGCGGTCCGATCGACGCCGGCAACGGCGTCAGGTCGTGCGCACGGACCGTCCGCTCGCCCGAGTCCCGGACGAACGCGACCGCCGGAGTCGCCGGGTACTGGCCCGCGCGCGGCTGCGCCGGATTGAAGTGACGCGCGAACGTGCCGAGATCCGCCCCCACGACGATGCAGCAGGCCGCGAGCGCGAGCGGCGAACGGCGCGCCGTCAGCACCAGCGCGATCCCTGCTGCAGCGGCGATCGCGGCAGGCCACAGGCTCGTCGCGCGCAGATGGGCGACGAACGTCGCGCGATCCGCATCGGTCACCCCGGCGTCGGCGCCGCCGTTCGCGAGCGCGATCAGCGCGTCGGCGACGACGCCAGGAGCGAACGCGCCGAGCACCGCGACGACGACGACGACGCCCGCGGTCGCGAACGCCGCGACGCTCGCCGCGGAACGCGCGCCGCGCCGCACCAGCTCGTCGAAGCCGAACGCCGCCCCCATCGCCAGCGGGACGACCACCAGCACGAGCGCCCGCTTCGGGCTTCCGACTTCGAGTCCCGGGATCGGCACGCCGAACGCGAACG
>JAEUIB010000421.1 GCA_016795255.1 Planctomycetota bacterium | reverse complement strand
GTTGACGCGAGCGACGTCGATCGGCGCGAATCAGGTCACGGTCGCGGCTTCGGATCGAACGCGTCGCGCGCGATCGTCGCGGCGGCGAGCGCGCACGCTGGCGTGAGCTGGAACAAGATGCGATCGATCGACCACCGCAGGTGCCAGTCGATGTCGCGCGACGTCCCGAGATAGACGACGAAGAACCCGAGCATCCCGAGCACGAGCGCGATCGTCGCCGGCCGCGCGCGCCGCCACGCGACGCGCGGCAGCAACAGCGCGAGCACGACGAACGCCAGCACGATCCCGTTCGTCTGCAGCGGATCCACGATGCCGCGCTCGTACGCCGCGCGCGCGACTTGCGGCGCGTGGTCCGCGGCCTGCGTGCGCAGACGCTCGACGAACGGCGGCGCATCGGGGTTGCCGATCAAGTCGTTGCGGACTCCGGCCGCGACGTTGAATCCCCACTGCAGCGCGACGACGGCGGCGGCCGGCAACGCGACGCCGACCATGCGCACGAGGCCGAAGCGCGGACGACGCAGCGCATCGTCGCTGCAGAGCGCGATCGCGCAACACAGCGCGAGCATCGTGCCCTCGTTCTTGCTCCACGCGAGGAACACGAGCGCGATCCACGCGCCGCGCAACCATCGGGCATCGCCGGAGCGCGCACGCGCCGCGCATTCGAGCACCGCCAACAGTCCGAGCGCGACGAGGCCGTCGGCCGCCGCGTTCTCGCACTCCTCGACGATGCCGTGGCATCCCGCGACGAGCAGCGCCGCGATCGCCGCGGCCCACGAACCGGCCGCGCGACGGACGCTGGAGGCGACGAGCAGCACCAGCGCGACGACGCACGCGAAGATCGGGATGCGATTGCCGACGTGGACGATGCCGCCCGCGTTCGCGAACGTGAACACCTGCAGCAGCGGGTTCAGCAGCGGGTAGTCCTGGTGCTGCAGCGTGAAGTCGGAGCGCAGGCGTTCGACGAGGCCTTCGCGAAAGCCGCCTTCGACCCAGATCGCTTTCGCCTTGCCCGCCCAGATGTTGGCTTCGTCGCCGATCATCACGAGCGTCTCACTGCCGGCCAACGCGAAGTGCGCGACGAACGCGCACGCGAGCGTCACGGCCACGGCGAGTGCGACGCGAGCCGCGCGAGGCTCGCTGCGCACCGGCGCGGACGGATCGAGCGGCGCCGCGTCCCGCGATGAAGCGGCGGCGCGCCGCGTCGCGAACCACGCGATGACCGCGACGGACAGCGGCACGAAGCGGAACGCGGCGACGTCGAGACGCGCGGCCAGCCACGCGAACGCCAGCAGCGCGACCGCGAGGGCTCCGGCGAGCTGCGCGAACGCGAGTGCGAACAGTCGATCGCCGCGCGGCACGTACGCGCGCGTCAGCGCCCAGCCGAGCGCGAGCGGCGCGAGCACGACGTGGACGATGCCGAGCCACGACAGCGTCATCGGCCGTTCGCCACGCAACGGGACAGCTCGAACGCCGCCGTGCGTTCGACGACGGTGAACGCCTGCGCGAGAGGCACCGGCGTCGACGGCGTCACGTTGACGAGCCACATGCCTTCGCGCAGCAGCGACGCGTACGCGGCGGCGTGTTCGAACGGCCCGTAGCCCATCGGCACTTCGGCGGGATAGCGCAGCGACTGCAGGCGCAGTTGCAGCAGCACCATGCG
>JAEUIB010000347.1 GCA_016795255.1 Planctomycetota bacterium | reverse complement strand
ATGCGTTCACGTCCAGCGCGAGTGCTGCCGGCGCTCGCGTTCCTGTTCGTCGCTGGATCGATCCATCCCGACGCGGTCGCCGACCCGCCCTGGTTCTCGCCGTGGGGCAAAACCGCGCCGAGCACGAACTCGGCCGCTTCGTTCTGGACGACCGCGGACCTCGACGGCAACGGACGGCTCGACGTCATCGGCGGCAAAGAGAACGAGTTGTTCGTCGGCTACGGCGACGGTCGAGGACAGTTCGGTCTGTCCGCGGTCCCGCTGTCGGTCACGCCGCAATTCATCGGAACGCCGATCGTCGGACGCTTCGACGGCGACGTCCATCTCGACGTCGTGATGTTCGACTTCCAAGCGACGAAGGGCCTCACGCTCCTCGGCAACGGCAGCGGCGGATTCAACGTGGGCATGCCTACCGGCGTGATGTCGAATCTGATCGAAGGGACGGCCGTGGACGTCGACGCGGACGGTCGCGACGAGTTGCTCTACGGGACGTTCGGTTCGAATCCGGCGTTGGCGAAGCTCACGGCGAGTGGTTGGTCGATCCTGACCAGTTTCTCGCCGGGCACCGGGACCACCCGCGCACTCGCGACCGGCGACTTCGATGGCGATGGCAAGGTCGACCTGTTCGCGGCCACGGACGGCGGATCGACGGTCGGTGGCGCACTGCGCGTCTTGCTCGGCACCGGCGCCGGCACGTTCGCGAACGGCCCGATCTCGACGCTGAACACGAGCATCGGGACCGGCTCGAGCGTCCGCACGGGCGACATCGACTCCGATGGAGACCTGGACGTCGCGTTGCGCGTGGGCACGCAGCTGCGGGTCGCGCGCAACAACGGCTCCGGCGCATTCGTGCTCGATCCGACGCTGCATGGACAGACGACGCAGTTCGCCGTCGGCGATGTCGACTCGGACGACGACGACGACCTCGTCATCATCTCGATGGGCCGACTGCATGCGCGTCTGAACAACGGCTCGGGGACGTTCGCTGCGGTCGGCGTCGCGTACGCCGTGCCCGAGAACGTGCGACGGCTCGACCTCGTCCGCGTCGACGGCGATGAAGCGCTCGACCTGATCCTGTTCACCTCGGACGGCCAAGTCGCATTCGCTCGCGGCAACGGCGACGGAACGTGGGGCCTGCCGCGTTGGATCGCTGCGCCTCAAACGGCCGAAGACCGAGCCGTGGGCGTCGGGGACCTCGATGGCGACGGCGACGGCGACGGCGTGTCGACGTCGATCGGATCGCTCATCAGCTCCTTCGCCGACGGTGCCGGCACGTTCGTCCAGGGACCGAACGTCACGGTGATCGCCAACAACAAGATCGAAGTCGTGGACCTCGACCAGGATGGCCTGAACGACTGCGTGCTCGGCGGGAAGCTCGGGGACACATCGGGTCCGCTCGGCATCCAAGTCGTGCGGAACGTGCACGGAGTGCTGGGTACGCCGATCACGAAGTACGCGACGAATCTCGTCGTCGACGCGCCGGGCGTCGACTTCACGACCGGGGACTTCGACGGCGACGCCGACATCGACGCGTTCGTGACGGCGAAGCAATGGCCCAACGGGCTGCCGGGCCCCAACGGAACGGGGCTGTGCGGTCTGGTGAATCAGGGCGGCCAGCTCACGCCCTCGACCACGCCGCAACCGGCGTGGCCGCTGCTCGCGCTGTCGCTCGAACACGTCCGTACCGCGGACGCCGACAACGACGGCGACCTCGACCTCTTCGTCGGACGCCGTCAGCCGAGCAGTCCGAACGACGACGTCGTGCTGCTGTTCGGCAACGGTCAGGGCGCGTTCACGCAGGGACCGATCGTGCCTCTCGACGTGTGGCCCACGAGCCGCTCGCTGCATGTCCTCGACATCGACGGCGATGGCTTCGTCGACGCGCTCGCCGACGACGGGGCCCTCGGCATCAAGGCGTGCTTCGGAACCGGTGGCGGTCAGTTCACGAGTCCGGCGCTCGTGATGCTGCCGGGTAAATCGCGCGATGTACGGTTCGCCGACTTCGACGACGACGGTCGCGCCGACGCCGCGGCCATCGTGGCCGGGGGTGCGCGAATCTTCTCGCAGAACGTTTCGCGCACGTTCGCACCGGTGGGCGAAGTCCCGGCTGGCGCGAACCTCGCGGATCTCGCCCC
>JAEUIB010000346.1 GCA_016795255.1 Planctomycetota bacterium | reverse complement strand
GAACAGCCGGCTGCCGCGCTCGATCAGATCGAGGTGACCATAGGTCACGGGGTCGAACGTGCCGGGGTAGATCGCGGCGCCCATGCGAGATTCCTTGGTCGGCGGGCCGGCATCCTAGATCAAAGTTCGAGAATCTGTCAGGGCTGCGGCCGGCCCGCCGAACTCCCGCGGTCACGCGACGCCGCCGCACACGTCCGTCCGCCATGCACGACCGCCCACGACGCGGCGGCCGCGGCGGACCGGGCCCCCCTCCGGCGCCCGGCGCGCTGATCTTCGATCCGTGGTTCCTCGCGGCGAGCGGCGTCGTCCTCGGCATCGTCGTCGGCGATCGCGCGGGCCGTGAAGCGACGATCCCGAGCACGTTCGCCGCGCTCGCCGGCGGAACGGTACTCGTCCTCGCGCGAGCGCGCGGCGCCGTCCACGCCGCGCTGCGCCTCGCGTTGCTCCTCGCGTGCGTCGGGGTCGGTGCGGCACGCGTCGCGGCGATCCCCCGCGCCGTGGACGGGTGGGATCCCGGCGCTCTGATGCGCGTCGAGGGCACGTTGGTGCGCGCACCGTCGCAGTGGCGTGCGCACGAGGACGAGCGCGCTGCGAGCCCAGGACCTCGATCGCGACCGCGTCGACTTGCATTGACCGACGCATCGCTCGACGCGGGCCTCGGGGTCCATGCCGTCGACGGGATCGTCCACTTGCTCGTCCACGACGTGCCGCACCGGTTGCGCGCCGGGGATCGCCTCCGCGCGACCGGTGTCGCTCGCCGCGTCGAGGGCCCGAGGAATCCCGGACAGCGCGACGCTCGAGCCGACGCCCGCCGAGCCGGCGTCGTGCTCGTGCTCGAAGTCGACGATCCCCGCGCGCTCCGCGTGGTCGTCGAAGCCCCGCCGTGGTCGCCGAGCGCGAACCTCGAAGCCGTGCGAGCGTCGTTCGTCGCACATTTGCGCGCGACGCTGACCCCGCGCGCGGCCGGCCTCGCCGCCGCACTGCTCGTCGACGTCCGCGACGGCCTCGACGACGCCGACGAGGACGCGTTGCTCGCGACCGGGTTGATCCACCTGATCGCGATCAGCGGATTCCACATCGTGCTGCTGGTCGGTGCGGCGCGGGTCGCACTGTCGCTCGTGCTGTCGCCACGCTGGACCGACGTCCATGCCATCGCGTTCGCACTGGCGTACGCCGGGCTCGCGGGAGCCGGCGCACCGGTGGTCCGCAGCGCCGTGGGGTTCGCGATCGCGCGCACGTGCGCACTGCTCGCTCGATCGACTCCCCCGCTCGCACCGGTCGCGATCGCCGCGATCGTGCTGGCGCTGGCCGATCCCGAAGAAGTCTTCCGCCCCGGCTACCAACTGTCGTTCTCGGCCGTGCTCGGCCTGGTGACGATGCCGCACGTGCGCATGCCGGCACTCGTTCGATCGTCTCGATTCGCCGGGGCGATCGGCGGCGTCCTGCTGGCCCTCCGCACGTCCGTGCGCGCGACGCTGTGGACGCTTCCGTTCCTCGTGTTCCACTTCGGCACGGTCGCGCCGTGGTCGCCACTGCTGACGGTGTTGCTGACGCCGTGGTTCGTCGTCGCGTTCGGACTCGCTGCGTTGGAGCTGCCGCAGTTCGTCCTGTTCGGCGGACTCGCGCCGATCCACGCCGCATGTTCGTGGATGCTCGAGCGCTTCGCGGATCTCGTGGTCCTCGCGGCGGCGCTTCCGGGTTCGGTCATCGAGCTACCACGCGATCGCGTCGGCCCGCTCGTGCTCGCACTCGGTGCGTTGCTGTGCTGGATGGAACGACGCACGCGCACGGCGCTCGCGGTCGGCGGAGTCGCACTCGCCCTGTCGTTCGTGCCGCCGGCCGGCGTCGACGGGCTCGACGTCCACCTGCTCGACGTCGGGCACGGGCAAGCGTTGCTCGTGCGGACGGAGAGCGGCACGACGGCGCTCGTCGACGCCGGCGCGCTCGGGCGCGACGACTGCGGCGAGCGCATCCTGCTGCCGGCGTTCGACGCGCTCGGCGTCCGGACGATCGATGTGTTGATCCTGACGCACGGCGACGCCGACCACGTGAACGGCGCAGCGCGTTTGCTCGAAGCCGGCGCCGTTCGTCGGGTCGTCCACGGGCCGAGCTTCGCGCGGACGCGAACCGCGGCCGCGGTGCTCGAGACTGCGCGCGCTCTCGGTGTACCGGTCGAGCTCGCCCGCGCCGGGACTCGCATCGTCGACGCGCCGGACGTACGGATCGACGCGCTGGCGCCCGACGGCGACTCCTCCTCGCGCAGCAGCAACGACGCGAGCCTCGTCGTGCGCATCGATCACGCGGCCGGTTCGATGCTGGTCACCGGCGACCTCGAGACGGCCGGCATCGACGCTCTGCTCGCATCGTCGCTCTCCGTGTCGGCCGACGTCCTCGTCGTCCCGCACCACGGCCAGCGCGAACCGCGGCTCGGCCTGTTGCTCGAACGCGTCGCGCCGCGCCTCGCACTGGCGAGCCGGCGCGGCCCGCTGCCCCGCGGCGAAGCGATCCCGTTGGCGAGGCGGGTCGGCGCCGCGCTGTGGTCGACGTCCGAGCACGGTGCGATCCGCGTGGTCCTGCGACTCCAACGCGATGCCGGGCATGGGGTTGGACGCGCTGCGCTCGAGGCCTCCGGGTGGGCGTCGAAGGAGTTCCTGGCCCTGGAGTTACCGGCACCGGACTGAGTCGATACAGTGCGGCGCCGCCTCTGCCCGGGACGGAGGGTCCCCATGCGATCTTGCATCCGCCTCATGTCCGCAGCCGCGTTGGCGGCGTCGGCATCGCTCGTGGCATTCGGCGAAGTCGTCCACCTGCGCGACGGAACGAATTTGGTCGGCGCGGTCATCGACGCGAGTCCCGACGTCGACCTCGTCGTGCGGACGGCGACCCGCGACGTCGACGTCGCCCGCGACGACGTGCTGCTGCTCGAATCGCGCGCAAACCTCGAGAAGTCGCTCGACGAGCTCCGCCGCACCGTCGATCTCGATCGCGAGCCGGCGGCGGGCGTACCGCTCGTCGCGTGGGCGTTGCGCAAGGGCCTCGACGACAAGGCCATCGAATTGGCGGACCGGATCCTGACGGTCGCCGCGTCGCGCGAGCCGAAGCTCGACGTCGAACTGCCGCCCGAGTTCTTCGAGGTGCCGATCGCGGACGTGCGCTCGGTCGACGTCCTCGACGAGTCGAGCGCGTGGCGCCTGCTGTCGCTCGCCGGTGGCAAGAAGCCCGCGACCGCCGCGCTCGCGAACGCGCGGCTGCGCGACACGATCCTGCGCTCGGACGTGACGCCGATCCTGTTGCGCGGCCTGCGCGACGTGACGCCGCGCATCCGCACGACGAGCCTCGAACTGCTCGCGTTCACGACTCCCGAAGGCACGATCGAACCGGTCATCGAGCGCATGCTGTTCGACCGCGACGCCGACGTGCGCAAGGTCGCGATGCAGGCCGTGAAGGCGTACCAAGAGGACGGCGTGATCTATCCGTTGGTGCGTGCGCTGCGGCAAGACGATCCGCGACTGCGGACGGCCGCCCTCGACGCACTCGAAGACCTCCGCGATCCGCGCGCGATCGGCACGTTGATCGCGACGCTGAAGCGCGCGTCGACGAACTCCGGCGTGACGCGCAACAACGTGTCGTTCACCAAGCAGGTGTCGTACGTGTCGGACTTCGACGCCGAGATCGCGCAGGCATCCGTCATCGCGCAGCCGATCGTCAGCGTGTTGCAAGAAGGCGTCGTGCTCGACGTCGCGGTCGCCGGCGTCAGCGGGCGCGGACTGAATCTGGACGAGCGGGCTCGCGTGGTCCGCGTGCTCGGCCTGTTGTCCGGCCAGACGTTCGGCGACGATCTCGCGAAGTGGGAAGCCTGGTACCAGGGCCGCCGCGACGGCAAACCGTGATCGCGCGCACGACGCATCGGTAACTTCGCCGCCGCGCGCGCGTCCGGCGCGGCATGGGATCCATCTTCGGCGCGACTCTGTTCGGGATCGACGCGCTCGTC
>JAEUIB010000324.1 GCA_016795255.1 Planctomycetota bacterium | reverse complement strand
GAGCTTCGGGAACTCTTCGGCGCCCGACTGGAAGTGGATCTGGAACGACGTGTTGCAGGCTTCGAACAGCACGTTGTCGTGCTTCACGTTCAGTTCGTCGATGCCCTTGATCACGGCTTGGAACACGCCGCCGCGCATGTCGGTCATCACCTTGTTCAGACGGTGATAGCGCGGGATCGGCGTCATCGATTCGAGGCCGAGATCGCTCTGCGTCAGCGTCGGCAGGATGCCGGTCAGCACGCAGCGCGCATCGAACTCCGAGGCGGCTTTGCGCGCGCGCTCGAGCAGTTCGTTCAGCTCTTGTTCCATCTCGTAGAGCCCGCGCCCCGCCAGCCGGCGAGGCGTCAGGTTGCACTCGAGGTTGAACTGTGCCAGTTCGGTCGTGAACTGCGCGTGCTTCAACGCATCGAGCATCTGCAGCGCGAGGTTGGCCGGTCGGTAGTTGCGGTCGACCAGGAAGATCTCCTGCTCCGCGCCGATCCTCCGGACTCCGGATTCGATCTTCTGCGACTCGATCATGCGCTCCAGGGCGCTGACGTCGTCGAGGATCGCGCGCATAAAGCCGCGGTATTCCTTGTCGTCACTTGCACGAGGCACTTCAACTTTGGCCATGTGGGTTCCCTGCAAACCGAGGGGCGCAGGATAGCAGACAGATCGTCGCACCGGCGATGACGGCATCGACAGCCAGGAACGAGATGGAAGAGAGCCACGCGCGGGCCGGCGGTGCGGACGCAACTCGCGCCGAGAACACCACCTAGCCCGCGTGCGTTTACCGCCGGCAACGGCACGCGGGTAAGGGGACAGATCGGGGACGGAGGCGCCTCCGTCCCCGTCAAGCCCGTCGAGCTCGGGCGGGGACAGACCCGCCTCCGTCCCCGTCATCTATGGGGACAGACCGGGGTCTGTCCCCGTCGTTCGCATGCCTTCAATCGCCACGGCGGAGCGCGAAGCGCGACCCGGAGTTCTCCCTCGGGTTCAAGCTCGCGCGCGCCCGGAAAACCACTCCGTCGCCAAGGGACGTCGTGAACGGGCTCTCGCTGCGGCCGTTCAGCAGCCCGCCGCAGCTGTGGCGATCCGCTCTACACGTCTCGTCAGTACGTCACCCGGGGTGAGATCGACAGGGGTCGTACTCACGCCGTCGAGAAGCCACCCCTGCGGCTTTGAACGGCCGCAGCGAGAGCCCGTTCACGACGTCCCTTCTCGTGAGGTCCACGCGCGACTCAAGGGCGCGGGGATTTCCAAAAGGGGGCCTCGCTCGTTTGTGAGGCCCCCTTTTGGTCGGTCGACCGCGAAGCGGTCGAACGAGGGGGGGCGGGGCCCGCGGAGGCGAACCCTCCGCACTTCGAAGTTCCCCCGCCTCACGTCAGGTGCAAGGAGGTACGGCCTTCGGCCTCTGTGTGATGGGGCCCGGGGGCCGTCGGCCCCCGGCTGAATGGATGATCAGCGATCATCCGGCCGAGCGGCCCGAGCGAAGTATGCAATCATCGCCGGCACCCCGCCCTCGACTTGGCCCCAGTCGAAGTACTCGTTCGGTGCGTGGTAGCCGTGTTCGGGCAGCGACAACCCGATGAACATCACGGGCGCCTTCAGCAGTTTCCGCATCGTCACGACGGCGCCGATCGAGCCACCCTCGCGCACGAACGCGGGCTTCGTGCCGAAGCCGAACGTGATCGCGTCGACCGCCGCCTGCGCGAGCGCGCCGGTCGTCACGCCGCGATAGGGCTCGAGTCCGCTCTCCGCGTGGATCTTTACGTCGGGGTTCAGCTTCTTCACGTGCTTCGTGAGCAGCGCGAGCGCCTTCTTCGGCGACTGGTTCGGCACGAGCCGCATCGAGATCTTCGCCTCCGCGCGCGGCGGCACCGCGGTCTTCACGCCGGGGCCTTGGTAGCCGCCGACGATGCCGTGGACTTCGAACGTCGGCTCGGCCCAGATGCGCTTCATCACGTCGAGCGCGTCGTTCGTCCGCAGCTTCTTGAACCCGTGCGCGTTCTTGAACGCGGCCACGGAGAAGCCGCTCGCCTTGAAGTGTGCGAGCTCCTCCTTCGTCGGCTTGATCACCGCGTCGTAGAAGCCCGGGATCTTCACTTTGCCGGTCTTCGCGTCGACGCACGCGGCGAGGACCGCGGCGAGCTCGGTCAGCGGGTTGCGCGCCGCACCGCCCGTGAGTCCCGAGTGCGTGTCCTTCGTGCCGGTCTCGAGCGTCAGCGTCGCCGATTGCAGTCCGCGCAGACCGGCCGACACGGCGGGCTTGCCCTGCTTGACCCAGATCGTGTCCGACACGAGCACCGACTGCGTCGGCACGTCCGCCGCAGCGCCGGCGAGGAACGACTCGAAGTTCGGAGACCCGATCTCCTCCTCGAGCTCCCACAGGAATCGCACGTTGATCGGCAGCCCGTTCTCGCGCGCGTACCGCGCCGCGTACAGCGCCGTCAGCGCCGGTCCCTTGTCGTCGGTCGCGCCTCGCGCGTAGTAGCGATCGCCTTCGATCGCCATGCGGAACGGCTCGCGTTGCCACTCCGGCCCGCCCGCGGGCTGGACGTCGAGGTGGTTGTAGATCGTGATCGTCGGGTGCTTCGGATCCGACGCGAACAAGCCCGTCACGCACGGGAAGCCCTTCGTCTGCCGCACCTCGGCGGTCCCGCCGAACTCGCGGATCATCTGCGCGGCTTCGGCCGCGCACTTCTGCATGTCGTCGTGATGGGCGGGATCCATGCTGATCGACGGGATCTCGACGAGCGTGCGGAGGCGGCGCTCGTAGTCGGCTCGCTGTTCACGGACCCAAGCTTGGATGGCGGGCTTCGAGAGTTCGAACATGGGAGATCCTTCGTACGGAGTTCCGGCGGCCGGTCGCGGAGTCTACGCCGGGCGTCGACGTTCGAAATCGCCGTCGACGCCCGCGTTCGCGGTTCAGCTCACGACGACTTCGTGTCGTTCGGCGCGTTCGGTGGTGCGTCGTGCGCTTCGACGTGGCCGCATTTGGGACACGACCACCACACGATGTCGCCGTCCCTGCGCTCGATCCCGAGCTCGAGCGGACAGTACGGACAACTCGGTCGATCTTCGGAGTTCGTCCCGCGCGGCCGATCCATCGAACTCGCCTCCTCGTCCGCCTCGTCCGCACCGAGCACGGAATGCCGCGCTCCGGCGCGCGCGACCCGTTCAGCGCAACGCGAGCACGATACCGACCGAGCACAGCAACGCCGCGAGCACGCGCTGGCGGGTCAGCGGTGCGATCCGCGGCGAGTGCTTGCCCGACAGCACGGCGACCGTGATCGCGCCAGCGGTGAACACGAGCACCGACGGCGCGAACGCCGCCATGCGATCCGCGGCGCCGATCCAGCCGAACGACGCGTTCAACGTGATGACGACCAGCGACGTCGCTACCGCACGGTCGAACGTCGAGCCCGCGCCGAGCACCAGCGCGGGGACGAGGATGAACCCTCCGCCGACTCCGGTCACGCCGGTCAGCGCCCCGGCGCCGGCGGCGGCCGCCAGCACCCGCGGCCACGGCGCGCGATGCGGCGTGCCCGTGCTCTTGCGGACGAGCAACAACACTCCGGCGACGATCATCGTCGCCGCGAGCAAGTGGAGCTGGAACGAAGGGTCGATCTCCCGCGCGAAGACGCTGGCCGTCAAACTCGCGAGCGCTCCGCACGAGCCGAAGATCGCGGCGGCCCGCCAATCGATCGCGCCGGCGAGCCAGCGCGGGATCGCGCCCGACAGCGCCGTCGCGGCGACGACGAACAGCCCCGCGGCGATCGCGTGCTTCTCGTCGAGCCCGAGCCCGAGGACGAGCAACGGCACCGTCAGCGTGCTGCCACCGCCGCCGAGCACGCCGAGCACGAGCCCGACGAATCCACCGAGGAGCGCGGCGAGCATCATCGAGGCGAGGTCTCCCGCCGCGGCGGCACCGCGGCGCAAGTCGGGTTCGCGGTGACCGCCGGCGCCGCGCACGTCGGATGCGGCGTCGCGGACACCGGAGCCGCGCAGACGCCCGCGGTCGCGGCCGACACGGGGCGCCGGTTCCATGGCATGCGGGCGAGCATGACCGCGAGTCCACACGTTCCGCTGAGGCCTGCGAACAGCAATCCTGCGCCGAAAAACGCCGGCAGGCCGAACCACGCCGGATGGACGAGCCACCCGAGCGCCGAACCGAGCAGGATGCCGCCGCCGATCGTCAGTTGCACCTGACGGTCGATCGCCAGGGTCTTCGCGCCCTCGCGCACCGCGCCACCCTCGCGACGCCAGGCGTTCAGTCCGCCTTCGAGCACCGTGGCCTCGTGCCCGTGGCGCAGCAGTCGATGAGCGGCATCACGGGCGCGCGCGCCGCTCCGGCAGACCACCGCGACGAGACGCCCGGCCGGCACGGTGTTCATCCGCGCCTCGAGGTCGCTCGCGTCGATGTGCAAGGAGCCCGGCACGTGCTCGCTCTCGAACTCGGCCGGTGTGCGGACGTCCAGGACGGTGATCGCGTCGGCATTGCGCAGAGCTTCGAACGTCTCGACCGGGATGCTCTCGGTCTCGCCCAACTGACCGAGGTTGAACTTCAGGATCGACGTCATGTGCGGCGGCAGCGGCGCGGAGCCCGCGAGCCGCGCGACCAGCGCCTCGCGCGAGGTTTCCGAGAACAGCGGGTTGTTCCGCCGCTCCGCGCCGATGGTCGACGACTCCGCCGTTCCGTACACGTGGCCCGGATGGACGACGGTCTCCGCGGGCAAACCGTCGATTCGCCGGAACGAGTCGAACAACTCGGCCGGGCTGCCGCCGGGGAAGTCCGTCCGGCCGGAGCCTCCGACGAACAGAGCGTCCCCGGTGAACAGGTGCCCTGGGACGTGGACGGCCAGCGAGTCGGGCGTATGTCCGGAAGCGTCGATCAAGCGGATCGGCGTCTCGCCCAGAGTCAGCTCCATCGGCGGCGGACACGGGCGGACCGTGAACCGCGTCTTGCTGCGGGGATGCGCGAGATGGACCGCCCCGGTGTGGGTCGCGAGCTCGTGCGCGCCGGAGAAGTGGTCGGCGTGCGTGTGCGTGTCGATCACGTAGGCGAGGGTCGCCCCGTGCCGGGACAGGGCGTCCCGGATCGCCGTGAGCTGGTCGGTCCGCGGGTCGATCACCATCGCGCGTCGGCTGGAGGCGTCGACGAGCAGGTACGCGCGACAACCCTCGTCGTGCGCGAACGACTCGATCTCGAACTTCGTGACGTGGGCGACCGCGTCGTGGCTCATCGTTCCCTCCGTGCTTCGGCGTGACCGTCGTTCCGACCGCGCGGGCCGATCCGCGCGTCCGATGCATCGGACTATATGCGCGTATCCTTGAATACACAAGTGGTTGTTCATCGAAAGGACGCGGGCTACCGTTCCCCGCGTGACCCCACCCAAGAAACCGACCTCGAAACCGGCCAAGGCCGCGAAGCCCCCGTTGTCCGACGCCGCACTCGCGTTGGTCGCACGGCGGTTCAAGGCGCTCTCGGACCCGTCGCGACTGGCGCTGCTGCAGCGCCTGATGTCGGGCGAGTGTTCCGTCGGCGATCTCGCGCAGTCGTTGTCGATGACGCACGCGAACGTCAGCCGCCATCTGACGCTGCTGACCGCCGAGGGGCTGCTCGCGCGCCGCAAGGACGGGTTGTTCGTCCACTACTCCATCGCCGACCCGTGCGTGGAGAAACTCTGCGAACTGGTGTGCACGAGCCTCGCGAAGCGCTTCGACGGCGCGCGCGACGCGCTGCCCGACTGAATCGCCCGGATCGACGCGGACTCGCCGTTCGAGGCGGTGCCGCACGGAGAATCTCCGACTTCGGCGAACTTCCCGCGAGCGCTCCACCGGAAAACGAGGCAGGATCAGCCCGACTCGGAGGGCGTCTGCGCGCCGGTCCCGAAGTCCGCGGAGGTCCCTCATGCGGCGAGTCGTCTGCGCGATCGTGGCATCGGCAACGGTGTGGGGGTCCGCCGACGCGGCGGTGATCACCGTCTCGCTCGGCCAGAGCATCCAAGGCGCGATCGCCGCGGCGGCGGACGACGACATCGTCCTCGTCGGTCCGGGCGTCCACACCGAGGCGATCTCGATCTCGAACAAGCGCATCACGTTGCGCAGCGTGGCCGGCCGTGCCGACACCGTGCTGGACGCGAGCGGGTTCATGACCAGCGTGATCCGCGTCGACGGCGCCGCTGCCACCGGCACCGTCATCGAGGGCTTCACGCTCCGCGGCGGCGAAGGCGGCAACAACGGGCTGTTCACGTCGTCGTCCGGTGGCGGTCTGCTCGTCGTCGACGCCGGGATCACGGTGCGGGACTGCACGTTCTCGAAGAACCGTTCGGCGGATCGCGGCGGCGGCGCTTACGTCTTCAGCTCGACCGTCAGCGGACCGCCTTCGACCCGATTCGAGGACTGCGCGTTCGTCGAGAACCGATCGAACGACGGCGGCGGGTTCGCCGAGCTCGGCGGGCGGACCGTGCTGTCGCGGTGCACGTTCGTCGGCAACTCGGCCCAAGCGGGAGGCGGAGCACACTTCGGCCTGCCGCACGACTCGCGCGTCGAGGACTGCATGTTCGTCGACAACCAGGCGACGGTCTCGGCCGGCGGCGGGATCTCGACGATCGTCTCCGCGCAAAACCTGCTGCGCGTGTCGCGGACCACGTTGTCCGGCAACAAGGCCGGATCCGGTGGCGGAGGCATCGCGATGGGCACGATCGGGGTCGTGTCGTCGCCGCGGCTGTTCATCGACAACTCGTGGATCGTGCGCAACCAGGCCGACACCGGCGGCGGGCTCCAGGTGTACTCCGGCATGCCGACCGTCGCCGAGCTGGCGCAGGTCCTGCACGTGACGATCGCGGACAACGTCGCGTACGGAAACGGGTCGGGAGGCGGTGCCGGCGTCAATTGCTCGAACGGCGCGCGCCTCCGCATCGATCATTCGATCGTCGACGGCAACGTCCCGAACGACCACATCATCTTCTTCGGCACGGCGCTCGACAGTCTGATCCAGGGCGGCGTGGTCGGTCCCGGTGTGTTCGCGGCGGATCCCGGCTTCGTCGACCGCGTCCACGGCGACTACCACCTCACCGCCACGTCGGTCTGCCGCGACGTCGGCAAGCCGTCGTTCGCTCCGACGTTCGACGTCGAGGGGGACTCGCGCGCGATCGGGTCGAACCGCGATCTCGGCGCCGACGAGTTCCATCCGCATCTGTACGGAGGCTTGCCCGACGGCGGTCATTCGCCGGCGACCGCCGACGTCGCCGTCCGGGCGGTCGGCAATCCGGGCGACACGCTGTTGCTGTTCGTGTCCGCCGCGCTCGCGCCGATCCCGACGCCGACCGCGTTCGGCTCGTTCGCGCTCGCGTCCCCGGTCGCGGGCCCGCTCGTGCTCGGGACGTTGGACGCCAACGGCACCATCGACGTGCCGTTCTTCGGCAGCGCCGCGTTCATCGGGATCGACGTGGCTCTCCAGGGTTTCGCCGGCGGCTCGTTGACGAATGCGATCGTGCTCGAGCTGCAGTAGTCTGCCGCCCCTTTCGTTCCGCGGTTCGTTCCGCACTTCGACGACACGCTTCCACCGATGCCGACCCTCGACCACGTCGTCTTCCGCGTCGCCGACCTCGAGCGCTCGATCGCGTTCTACGAGCGCGTGATTCCCGCCCGCGTCATCGCGCGCAAGGACGGCAAGGACCGCTGGCGGTCGCGCCTCGCGTGGCTCGCGCCGGAGGGCCAGAGCGGATTCGCGATCGTCCTGCTCCAACCGACGCGCGTGCGCTGGGTGCTGCGCATCCTCCACGCGATCGTCCCGCGCATGGCGCGCAGCTTCGAGCACTTCGGACTCGCCTGCACGTCGCGGGAGGAAGTGGAGCAGCGCTACGCGACGGCGGTCGCGGCCGGCGCGCGTCCGATGAACCCACCCGCGCTGATCGACGAGAAGACCGGGTTCATCGCCGAGGTCTGCGATCCCGACGGGAACCCGATCGAGTGGACGTTCGGCCAGCGGTGGACGTGACCCGTCGGCGCTGCGATCGGTCAACCGTCCGGGCGGCGGGATCGGCACCGCGCTACGCGTGATCGATCGCCCGACGGGGGCCGCGACGACCCGCTCCGACGTCGGGTGTCACGGCCTCCGCTCGACGGTCGACGCGCGTCGGTTCACAGGTGTTCGATCACGACCTCGGTGGGATAGCGAACCTTCGGCGCGCTGGCGTACTTGTCGTCGGCGGCGCGATATCCCGCCGCACACGCACACAGCGTCGTGAAGCCCTTTGCCCGAAGGCCGAGGATCTCGTCGTACTGCGCCGGGTCGATGCCTTCCATCGGGCACGTGTCGACGCCGATCGCTGCGGCGGCGGTCAT
>JAEUIB010000287.1 GCA_016795255.1 Planctomycetota bacterium | reverse complement strand
ACGCGCGGGCGATGCCACGACGGCGATCGACGGATCCTTCACGATCGCAGGGCTCGTGCCTGGGCCCATGATCGTGCGCATCCAGCGCGGAGGCAGCACCCTCGCGCTCCGCGAGATCTCCGTGGAGGGCGGCGCGTCGACGGTCCTGGACGTCGACCTCGATCTCGTCGCCGTCCGTGGCCGCGTCGTCGACGCGGCCAGCGGCGACCCGGTGAGCGGCGCCAGTCTCGAGCTCGTGCCGCTCGCGCGGGGGCGCACAGGACGCGCCGACGACCCCCTCGCCGCGGCGCCGATCACGGTCGAGACCGCGACCGACGGGCGCTGGCGGATCGCCGAGATCGAACCCGGACCCTACGTCGTGACGGTGCGCAGTTCCGGCGATCATCCGACGACGACGCGCCGCATCGAGTGCGACGCGAACACCGAGGACCACGAGATCCGTCTCGGCGCCGCATGTTCGGTCGCGGTCGCACTCCCCGCGGCCGAGCCCGGCGCTCGGTTCGCGCTGACGACGACTCGCCTCGAACTGCCGTGGACCGACGAGGCGGTGGAAGAAGTCCCCGGCGAGTTCTCCGAACGGAGCTGCGAGATCGTCGATCTCGACGCCGGAGTGTGGCACGTGCGCCTGTGGTCGGTCCTCCCGGATGCGCAGCGCGTGCTGCTGCGCGACTTCGGCGCGATCGCGTTGTCGCCGGGCACCGCCACCACGCTCGATGCGTCCCGTTGAGCCGTGGGGTAGCCTCCCACCACTCTCCTTCCTCGTCCGCTCGGTCTTGCACCGCCCATGCGCTTCTTGTTCCTGCTCTTCGTCGGTCTCGCGCTCGCGTTCGGCGTGCTGTACGTGGCGCACGACGGCGTGGAACACTTGCCTGACCAAGGATGGACCGCGACCGGACACGAAGCCCCCGCCGCGGTCGGATCGACGTCCGCGGTGGCCGACGCGGCGAGCGACTCACGGTCCCTGGTCGCGACGATGCCGATCGGCGAGTACGACGTCCGCGCGTCGTTGCCGCCGACGTCGCTGCGAGGTCGCGTCGTCGACCGGGACGGGGTTCCGTTGCCGGGCGCGACGATCACGATCACGCACAGCGGCTCGGCGCAGGAGAACCGCGTCGTCGCCGACGCCGCCGGGGCGTACGTCGTCGAAGGGTGCCGCGCCGTCGACGCCACGTTGTCCGCGAGCCTCGATGGTTACGTGACGACCGGCGCCGGTGTGCGCACCGTGAACCTGGTCGCCGGCGACGTCGAGTCCGTCGAAGACCTGGTGCTGTCGCGCCCCATCGCACTGCGCGGCGTCGTCGTCGACGACGACGGCCACCCGATCGCCGGTGCCGACGTGGATGCGGTCGTGGCCTCTCGGACCTACGACCGTGGGACGTGGGATCTCCCCGAGCACATGTCCTTCGCGACGCGAACGGACACGGACGGTCGATTCACGTTCGACATCGCGCCGGAGCCGTTCTGGACGCTGACGATCCGCGCGGACGGAGCCCTCGTCGAGACCTACGTCGACCTGGATGCGTTGCGCAGCGACCTCGTCGTCGCGTTGCCGGTGCTCCGCGAGTACTCGATCGAGGTCGTCGACGACGCCACCGGCGCGCCGATCGACGCGTTCTCGGCCCGCGCCGATTTCCACGGCGATCGCGCCGCGCCCGACTCGGCGGGCCTCGTCACCGAGCCGACGACGGACATGCGTCGCTCGTTGCTCGCGCGGCGCACGGGGCCGGGTCGACTCGAGTTCGGGGCCCGCGTCGACGCCACGTTCGATCTCGGCGCCGTCGCGCCGGGCTACTCGTTCTGCGACGTGTCGCGCTTGCCCGCGTCGACGGGGCACGTCGTCGCCCGCTTGACGCGCGACGTCCCGAAGTCGCTGCGCGTCCGCGTGCTCGGCGAGGACGGCGCGCCGCTGGTCGGTCGCGGCGTCGCGCTGTTCTCGCGCGCCGACGGCGGCTGCGGGCTCGAGATGGACCCGCACGGCTTCCGCGTCGCCGATCGAGCGACCGACGCGCGCGGCGAAGTCACGTTCGAGATCCGCTCCGACGGGCCGTTCCAAGCGATGCTCGATCACGAGCCGCATCCGGCCGCGCGAACGGATTGGGTCACGTGGAACGAGGCGACGTCGGACACGCCGCTCGTGATCCGCGTCGAGCCCGCGGCGAAGTTGTGCGGACGGATCCTGCTCGGCGGCGAACCGATCGCGGCCAGCGTCGATCTGCGGATCACGCGCGACGACGGCTGGGAACGCAAGGCGTACTCGGATCGCGACGGGGTCTACGCGACGCCCGCACTCGCGCCGGGACGGTATCGCGTCGCGCCGTACGACGCCGATCCGGCGCAGATGAACGCGGTCGAGGTCGAACTGCTCGCGAACCAGGTCCGCACGCTCGACGTGGAGTTGACGGCGAGCGGTTGCGGCGCGATCGCCGGAACGGTCCGCTTCGACGGCCGTCCCGCTGCGGGGATCGTCGTCGGCGTCCCGGTCGCCGGCGAAGCCGTCACCGATGCGAACGGCGCCTACGTGTTCGCCGGGATCCCCGTCGGACCGACGATCGTCGAACTCCGGCGCGCGTACGAGCATGCCGCCGTGCGCGCGGTCGAGGTCGTCTCCGGTCGCGTGACGCGCCTCGATCTCGACCTCGCGACGGCGCGCGCGCGTGGACGCGTGCTGCATGCCCGGACCCGTGAGCCGATCGTCGAAGCGTTCGTGACGCTGATCCCGCTCGATCCCGACGCGTCGAGTCCCGACATCGATCGCTTCGAGTCGTTCACGACCACGCTCGAATCGGGACCCGACGGCCGTTGGACGACCGCGGCGATCGAATGCGGCGACTACGTGCTGACCGTCGAGCCGTTCGTCGATTCCCGCCACGCCGCGACGGCGCAACTCGTGCGCGTGCGACGCGACGGACCGGAGATCCTGACACTGCTCGATGCGCCGGCGTCGATCGTCATGATCGTTCCGCCGGATTCGGGAGCGGACACGATCGCCGAAGCGCGCCGACTCGACGCACCTTGGCGCGCGCCGCGCTGCGCGAGTCGCGACAGCAACGGTGCGATCGCCCTCGAAGCGCTCGACGCCGGCGCGTGGACCGTCACGCTGTGGTCGGTCGACGACGAGGATCGTCGAACGCTCGTCCACGACTTCGGCACGGTGACCGTCGCGGCCGGCGAGACGCGGACGTTGGACCCGCCGCGCTGAACGCGATCACGGCGGCGACCGCACGTCGAGATCGGCGTTCTCGCCGTCTCCGCCGACGGCTTGATCCGCTCCGAGCGACGACAACAACCACGTGCCGTCGGCGTGCTTCACGTAGACGTACCGCGTGCCCCACGGGTCGGCGAGATCGGCGGTCGGCTCGAGGTAGCTCTCGTTGAAGTTCTTCGGATCGGGCAGCGTCAACTCGACGAGGGTCTCCGGCGCGGTTCCATGCACTTGCGTGAAAAAGAGGATCGCCTGCCCGATCGCGCGCAGGTCCGAGCGCGCCTTCGTCACGCGCCCGCGCTCCAGGATCGGCGCGACGTTCGCGGCGACGACCGCCGGCAGGAACGTCGCGGCAGCACCGAAGCCGGTCCACGCCATCGACAACTCACCGAGCAGCGCGCCGCGGCGCAGGATCCACCAGCCGTCGTTCGCGTGCCGCGTGATCGACACGCTGGCCGGCGCGCCGTCGATGCAGGCGAGCAGGGAATCCCCGACGACCATCTCGACCGGCCGACCGAGCGCCATGCCCGCGAGCGCCGTCGCGAACGCGGCGATCGCGGGCCGCCCTTCCACGACCGCTGCCTTCGGATCGACGAACGACACGCCGTGGAACGGGGCCTCGCCCTGCGTGATGCGCGTGTACAGCTCGGCGAACCGTGGATTCGAGCGCACGTCCGACGCCGCTTCGCCGCGCACGCGCGCGAGCAGCGCTTCGAGCTCGGCTTCCTTCGTCGTCAGCACGAGCCATTGGTTCTCGACCGTGAACGAGACCGACAGCGGGAACGGCAGGCCCGGCGGCGCGGCGATCGTGTACACGACGCGGCCGTCGTCGCGCGGATTGCGCTGCACGACCAGGTCGCCCTGCACCGCGCCCGCGAGCGCGTCGAGCACGATGTCGAGCGCTTGCGCCGCTTCCTCGGACTGACGCAGCTCGAGGTACGCGTGGAACACCGGCATCGTGACCTGCGCGGAGTTCGGAACGATCACGTAGACGCGCGAGCCGAACACGCCGACGAACTCGCCGAGCAAGCCCGCCACTTCGCGCGTCTCCTCGGCCGCGGCGAGCTGGTCGACGAACGTCTGCAGCAGCGTCGGCAACGCGAGTTGCTGCAGCGAGAACGCCCGCGCGTCCTGCGGCACGAACTTCAGCCAGTCGTTCTCGAGCGGCTGCGGGTTCTCCACCGCGAGCACGCTCGGCGACGCGCCCCGGCCGAGGAACATCTCGCCGACCACGTGAGCGCCGTCGACGCGCGAGTTCCACACGAACGCGCCGAGCTCGTTCTGGCGAGCCAAGTCCGGACGCTTGCCCTCGATGAACGGGACCATGTTGCCGAACAGCGCCAGCGACAGCAGATCGGGGTCGATCCACACGCGCAGTCCCGTCGGCGTCGCACCGACGCGACCGGACGACGTCGCGAAGCGCGGCCGAGCCGCCAGCGTCGCTTCCTTGCCGTCCTTCACGGCCGACAAGCGACCGTCGAGCGCGTGCGATCGCGTGACGAGGCTCCACCGCCCCTCGCTCCGCTTGCGCAGTCCCGGCTGGGACGGATCCGCGAGCTGGGGCATCGGCAGCACGCCTTCGGGCTCCGCGTTCGGCCATTCGACGCCGACCACGAGTTCGAGCTTTCCGCGATCGTCCGGCGCGAACGCGACGAACCACGACGACGGCGCCGCGGCGGCCAGCGCATCGGCGTCGATCCCGGGCAGCGCGCGACGCACGAGTCCGGCGTGGACCTCGTGGACGACCTCGGCCAGCTCGTCGTGATCGCCCGACGCCAGCGCGACGCCGACGGGCAGCGCGTCGACCGCGGCGCGCAAGCCGACGAAGTCGTCGCACGTGACGAGCACGGCCGTGTCGGCCGGTAGCAGCGCCGACGGCGGGACGCGATCCGATGGGAGCAGGGAGAGTGCGGCCGCGATCGGCCAGAGCGACGTGAACATGAGATCCCCGAGTGGCGAGAGCGTGGCGTGGACGGCCCGAAGCCTATCAGCCCGGTTAGGGCCCGGTGACACGGACGTCTTCGTCCGCTCCGACGCCGCCGCGCTTCCCGTCCGCGCCGAAGCACGTGATCCGGTACTCGCCGTTCGCGAGCGTCTCGTAGCGGAAGCGGTTGCCCCACGAGTCGACGAAGCGTCGCTCGGCGTCGAGGTACGGCTGGTCGAAGTTGCGCGGATCGGCGACGAGCAGTTGGTCCAGCGAGTCGGGCAGGCGGCCGTGATCGCGCGAGTAGCGCGTGACGGCGTCCTTGACGAACTCGAGCTCCATGCGGATGCCCTCGCGCCGCGTCGCGTTCGTCTGCCGCAGGTCGGTCGCCTTCGCGACGTCGCCCGCGCGCTGCATCGCTCCCGGCGCGAGACACCACGCCAGCGCGAAGTCGCCGATCGGGAAGCCCTGATGTCGCGTGACGATCCCCGACGGCGTGTGCCACGAGATCGCCGTGCTCGGCGCTTCGTCGCAGACCAAGCGGTGCAGTGCGCGCAGAGCCTGCTCGTCGAACTCCGGTTCGTCGCGCGAACGCAGCGACCGCGCGAACGTCAGCCACACGTCGGTCACCGGCGCGAACGTCGCTCGCGGATCGACGAACGACACGCCGTGGACCGCGGGCGCGCCATCGCGCAGATGCGCGTACGCAGCCGCGAACACCGGATTCGCGCGGATGTCCGGACCCGGCGGCACGCTGCCTTCGGCTTGCGCGATCATCGCGTCGAGCCGCTCCGCGGTCGTCGTCGCGATCAGCCACGAGCCGGCCACCGAGTACCAGACCGTCTTCGGCAGCGGCGCGTCGGACCGGCGCGTCAGCTCGCGGATGATGCGGCCGTCGTCGCGCTGGAATCGACCGCTCGTGCATTCGTCCGCCAGCGCGCGATCGATCGCGTCCATCGCCGCGTCGAACGCCGACGTCGAGAACGAGTCGGGGTCGAGCTCGAACCAAACTTCCCACTGCGTTTCGATGCCGTCCTTCGCGTCGGCTGCAACCAGAAGACTGCGTTCGCCGAGCATGTCCGCGAACGCGATCACCGCGTCGGCGTCGTCCTCGGTGGCCTCGTCGGCGGCGAGTTCGGCCGCGAGGCCGCGGAGTCCGCCCGCCAGCGGCCACTGCACCGCGGCGAACCCACGCGCATCGCGCGGCACGACCGCGAGCAGCGCGTCGTCGAACGGCCGCGGCGCGTCGACGCGCAGCACGCTCGGATCGGCGCCGTACTCGTTGAACGTCGAGCTCACGAGAACGCCGTCGACGACGTCCAGTTGGAACGCCATCGCGCCGAACTCCTTCGGCATTTCGTCGATCGAACGCTCCGACGAGAAGATCCAGAAACCGATGGCGTGGACGAGTCGATCGCGATCGATCCACGCCGAGACGTGGTGCCTGCGGCCGTCGGCGATGGCCGCGTTGGCCTCGCGAAACCGCGAGCGCGAGGCCAACGCGGGCTCCTGGCCGGCGACGACGTCGAGCGGCCGCCGCGCGACGGCTTCCTCGTCGGCGACGAACGACCAGTCCTCCCACGTCGCGACGACGTTCTCGTCGTCGTCGGCCGTGCCGATCACCTCGAGTCGGTCGTTCGCGCCTTCGACGCCGAGCAGCAGCGAGCCGTCGCCTTCGTCGTCGAACACGATCGCGACGAACGCCCGTTTCACCGGGGCCTGCGCGAGCGCGTCCGGATCGACGCGATCGAAGCGCGCCGCGACGAACTCGCGCCACCAGGTTCCGAGTTCGGCGCGCAGCGGAGCGCACTCGTCGGCGCCGAGTCCGCGCACGAACGTGAAGTCCCGCGTGGCCGCACGCAACGCCGGCACGTCGTCGGCGATCAGCACGAACGCAGTGTCGACGGGGAGCAGGTCCGGGATCGAACGCGCTTCGCCGAACGCGAGCACGAGCGCGAGAACCGGGGCGAGGACCATGGGAACGGAGCTCCGAACCAGCGCAGGGCGACGCGACCGGCGATGTCGCCGTGACGATCATGGTCCCGGCCTGCGGACGGAGCAAGCCGCGGGCCGGCCCTTGCTCGCGGATCGCGAGGTCGAGGGTGCCGCTCGATCCGCGCCAGCACCCCGTGCGATCAACGAGGAGGACGCACGACGATCGTCAGCACGTCACCCGCGCGGCCCTCGCACGTCACGTCGTCGAGGATGGCCGACGGGTCGGCGTCGCGGTCGCCTTCCGCGCGGACGGAATAGCGCCCCACCCACGGCAGCACGAGCTCCGCGCGGCCGTCCGCGGCCGAACGCGCCGTCGCGACCTCCGCGCCGCTCTGCCACGCCGACACGCGCACGGCGGGCAAGGGTCGACCGAGCTCGTCGACGACGGCGACGTGGAGCGGAATCGCGCGCGACACGTCCTCGACGAACGTCAGCTCGTGCGTACGGCCGGGCTCGAGATCGAGCACCTTCACCGGCAGCGCCGGGCCGCCGTGCACGCCGACGCTGCGCGGCAACGCGGGCGGCCACAGCGTGAACTCCCACGCCTCCGCGGCGAGCTCGTCGAACGCGAACGTGCCGGCAACGCTCGCTCGCGTCCACCGCGTCCTGTCGCGGGACGACGCGCGGATCCACGGCGCGGCACGCGCGTCGGCCGGGCGCGGCAACGAACCACGCACGCGACTCGTCGCGCGCACGATCACCGTGACGAAGCGCGCGTCGCCCGCGGTCGGCGTCCGAGCGACGTGGAGCGAAACCTCGGAGCGACCGCGCGCCGCGACGTGGACGACGTGCTCGTCGGCCGGGCGCTTCGTGAAGCGCGCGCGTCCATCGGCGTCGGTCGCCGTGCTCGCGGCGCGTACGAACTCCGCCGCGGCGTCGTCGAAGGCACCGAGCGTCACCCACGCGCCGCGTACCGCGACGCCGTGGTCGTCGACGACGCGGACGTCGATCGGGCCGCTCCGTTCGAACGCACCCGACGCCGCGAGGTCGATCTCCGGTGCGGGCGAGGGCACCGAGACCGTCGTGCTCGCACTGGCGCCGTCGGCGTCGAGGACGCGGATGCGGTAGGTCTCGCCGGCGACGAGTCCCATCACGCGCACGCGCGACGCGCCGATCCATGCGGTCTCGATCCCGAAGGTCGCGCGTTCCGCGGTGGCGCCGCCGGCGGACGCGCGCAGCAGTTCGACGAGGACCTCACGCGCCTCCGCAGCGAGTGCGCGGTCGAGCGTGACGACCACCGCGGCGGTGCGCTCGAGCACGATGCGCAGCGGGCTCACGCCGTCGAACGTCGCACTGCCGGCGCCGCGCCGTGCGTGGCGAGCGACGACGAACGGACGCTCGTCGGCTGCGGCCGCGAAGCGGAACGCGCCGCGGCCGTCCGTACGCGTGATCGCTCCGTCGCAGCGGACCTCGCAGGCGTCGACCGGCGCCTCGGACGCGTCGACGACGATTCCGGTCACGTCCGGGGCGGCGACGAGTTCGAGCACGCATGGCGCGACCGTCGGCGCGAACGCATCGAGGGTGTGTGGGCGATATCCCGACGCGCGCGCCTCGAGTCGGACGCGGCCGGCGCCGACCGCGAGCGCGAACGCGCCGTCCCCGTCCGTCGTCGTCGCGGTGTCTCCGGCGCGGACGTGCGCATCCCGCACTCCGCGACCTCCCCCGTCGATCACGCGGCCCGTGAGTGCGACGCGCGGCGCGAGCTCGAGGGTGCCGACGTCGATCGTCCGGCCTTGCCCGCCTTCGACGGGCAGCGGGGACGACGTCGCCAATGGCGTCGACGCGACGAGTTCGAACGTGGCGCGCTGGCGCAGCTCCATCGCGAACCGCCCGTCCGCCGGGATCGGCCCAGCGTCGACGCTCGAGCCATCGCCCGCCGACGCGAGCACGCGGACGTCGGAGCCTCGCGCCGATGCGTTCGCCCCGGCGCCGCCGACGCGACCGACGACCCACGTGGCGGCCAGGATCGCCCGTGGATCCCGCACCGCGACGGGCGTCGCCTCGTCGACGGTGAAGGGCTCCACGCCGACCTCGCCCGGGGGTGGTGCGAGGTCGGCGCGAAGCGGCTCACGCACGGGGACGGCGGTCGTGCTGACGGTCGAGGTCGATGCGCCCGAGGACTGCGGCTCGAGCGAAACGATCGGCTCCCTCGTCCACATCCACGCCACGACGGCGACGCCGATCGACGCCACGACCGCACCGACCGAACCCACGTGCGCGAGCTTCATGGATCAGGGCTTGACCTTCGTCTTCGTCAACTTGCCGTCCTTCAGCTCGACCGTGACGACCTTGCCCCCTTCGGCGGCCTTCAGCAGATCGATCCACGGCCCGACGACGCCGGTCTGTTCGTCCCGGCGACCGAGCGTCGTCGTGCCGCTGTCGGAGCGGATCACGACTTCCTTCTCCCCGGCGGCGTTCACTTGGACCGACGTCGAGCCGGTCATCGTGACCAGCGAACCCAACGCCGTGCTCGCGAGCGCGACGACGCTCACGACGAGCCAACACCACATGCGCACCATCACGACCTCCTGCGGCGGCGTCCGACGCGACTTCACGTCGAAGGCGGCCGACGGGAGGTATGGAAAAGCTCACGCCGTATCACGCGGCGTTCGAACTCTTTTCGGCGAATGCAGAGGACGCGATCCGCAGCGTCACGACGAGCGCGCCTTCGTGTGGACGCGGGCGCACGCGAGCGCTCATCCGCAATCGAGGACTTCGATGCGCTCGATCCGGCTCACTTCACGTCGAGACTGACCAGCGGCGCGCCGCCCTCGACCGTCTGGCCGGCGGCGACGTGGACCTTGGCGACGACGCCGTCGGCGTCCGCCAGGATCTCGTTCTCCATCTTCATCGCTTCGAGCACGAGCAGGCGATCGCCGCGCTTCACCGTATCGCCGACCTGGACCTCGACCTTGCGGACGATGCCCGGCATCACGGATTCGATGACGCCGCCGCCCGAACCATGCAAATTGGACAGGGCGCGCGACGCGCGCTCGCGGTCGTCCTCGACGCCGACTGCGTAGCTGTAGCCATCGAGCACGAGAGCGAGCTTGCGACCGTCGCCGTCGACCGACACCGCGAAGCTGCGTTCGTCGACCAGTACGGAGTACTGCTCGCCGTGCTGCACCGCCGAGACGTCGACTCGATAGTTCGCGCCGTCGAGCGTCAAGTGCATCGCGTCGCCGGTCGTGTCGACGTCGACCGCGTATTCCTTGCCGCCGACCATCACGTAGTACTTCATCGGCGCAACCCCTCGCGACGAGCGGCGAGCGACCACGCGGACTCGTTCGCGCCGCCGCCGGCGCCCGTGTTCGCGGTTTGACTGCGGCGCTTGCGGATCGCATGCGCGATCGCCGCCGCGACCAGCGCGACGTCGCGCGTCATGCCGTCCGACGGCGGCGCTTTCAGCGTCGCCAGGTTGCGATCGATGAAGCCGGTGTCGTACTTGCCGGACAGGAACTCCGGCGTGTCGAACACGCGCAGCAGGAACGGGATGTTCGTCTTGACGCCGGTGACGTGGAACTCGGCCAGTGCGCGCTTCATGCGTGCGATCGCCTCTTCGCGATCGTTCGCGCGCACGATCAGCTTCGCCAGCATCGAGTCGTAATGCAGTCCGACGGTCATGCCTTCGTAGATGCCGGCATCGATGCGGACGCGGCCGCCGCCCGGCAGGTCGAGATGCCGCACGACGCCGGTGGCGGGGACGAAATTGTGATCGGGATCCTCGGCGCAGATGCGGACCTCGATCGCGTGGCCGGCGTGCTTCACGTCGGCTTGCGTGAACCCGAGCGGCTGCCGCGCCGCGATCCGCAATTGCGCACGGACGAGGTCGATGCCGGTGACCTGCTCGGTGATCGGGTGCTCGACCTGCAGGCGCGTGTTCATCTCGAGGAAGTAGAAATTGCGGTGCTTGTCGACCAGGAACTCGACCGTGCCGGCGTTTTCATACCCGCATGCTTGCGCTGCGGCGACCGCGGCGGCGCCCATGCGCTGACGCAGGTCGGCGTCGACGATGCAGCTCGGCGTCTCTTCGACGATCTTCTGATGGCGGCGCTGCACCGAGCACTCGCGCTCGCCGAGGTGCACGACGTTGCCGTGCCGATCCGCGAGCACCTGGATCTCGACGTGCCGCGGTTCTTCGAGGAACTTCTCGACGTAGACCGCGCCGCTCTTGAACGACTTCTCGGCCTCGGAGCGCGCCATGTCGAGCGCGCGCGCGAGCTCACTCGCTTCCTTGACGATGCGGATGCCCTTGCCGCCGCCGCCGGCCGCGGCCTTGATCATCACCGGGAAGCCGATGCTCTCGGCGATGCGCTTCGCTTCCGCCGGATCGTCGATCTCCCCGTCCGAGCCCGGCGCGCACGGCACCTTGGCTGCCTTCATGCGCGCCTTCGCGCTGATCTTGTTGCCCATCGCGCGCATCGCCGAGCCCGGCGGCCCGATGAACGTCAGGCCCGCGGCGACCGTCGCGTCGGCGAAGTCGGCGTTCTCGGACAGGAATCCGTACCCCGGGTGGACCGAATCCGCGCCGGCGCGCTTCGCGACCGCGAGGATCTTGTCGCCGTCGAGGTACGACTGCAGCGCAGGCGGCGGCCCGATGCAGAACGCCTCGTCGGCGAGCCGGACATGCAACGCGTTGCGGTCGGCTTCGGAGTAGACGGCGACCGTCGGAATGCCTTCTTCACGGCATGCGCGCAGCACGCGCACCGCGATCTCGCCGCGGTTCGCGACGAGCACTTTCTTGAGCTTGGACATGGGTGCGCAGGATAGCGCCCGCGCGTCCCGCGTTCGCGGACGCCGATCCATCAACTTCCCGACGGTTCGGCCGCGTTCAGACCGGCCAGGATCTTCGTCAGCTCCGCGTGCACGTTGCCGGAGCGCACACCGCCGGCCTCGAGCTCGGCCAGCGCTTCCGTCAGTTCACTGCGGGCGGAGTCCGTCGCGCCTCGCTCCACGTCGACGAGCGCCCGGCATTGCCGCAGGTGCGCGACCGCTTCCGCCGACGGGTCCGTCCCCGCCCGGACCGCGCCGAGTGCGGTGTCGAGCGCGGCCGCGGCGTCGTCGAACCGGCCGAGCTGCGTCAGACATTGCGCCCGCGTACCCACGGCGTCGAGCGTCTGCCGGTGGCCGCCGCCGAGCGTGGCCGCGTAGACGGCTTCGGCGCGTTCCAACGACTGCAACGCGCCGGCCCAGTCCTCGCGCTCCAACGCGATGTTCGCGAGCACCGAGTACTGGTGCGCGGTCAGCGGATGGGACGCGCCGTAGACGCGCTCGGACGCCGCGGCGTTGGCGACGCCGAGCGCCTCGGCCCGATCGAGCTGACCGAGGTCGCGCAGCAGACTCGTCAAGTTCAGCGTGCACCCGATCGTGTCCGGGTTGTCCGGGCCGAAGCGCCGCATCCGTTCCTCGACCACGCGTTCGAGGCCCGCCAACGCCTCGTCCTTGCGCCCGAGGGCGTTCGCCAACTGGACCTTCTGGTCGAGCAGATAGATGGAGTCGGCGTGCGCGAACCGACCACCGGGCTGGAACTTCGGCAGCGACGTGTCGAGCAACGTCGCCAGCTCGTCGTACTTCTGCTGCGTGCGCAGCGCGACCCCGAGGAACGTGATCGTGCGGATCATCTGCTGCGGGGTCGCGTTCGGGTCGGATTCGAAGTACTCGAGCGCGTCCCGCAGGACGCGCTCGGCGGCGCCGGGATCGAGCTTCGCCTGCGCGACACCGAGCACGAAGCGCGCGAGGTTCGTCTCCGCGTGGGCGTCGCCGAGCTCGTTGCGGAACGTCGCCAGCGCCGCGGCGGCCAACGGGATCGACCGCTCCTTGCGCTCGAGATGCGTGTACGCCTGCGCGAACGTCAATTGCAGCCGAGCGCGCGTCGTCGGATCGTCGACGAACGCGGGCTCGATCTGCGCCGCGGCGTCGTCGAGCATGTCCGCGACCGTCGCATCGCCGCCGCCCCGGCCGGGCTGCACCTCGAGCAACATCTCGCGCAGGAAGTCGGCGACCCCGGCCTTGCGGGCGATCTCACGGGCTTCGCGGCGCGCGCCGAGTTCGCGCTGCACGACGCCGAACGCGGCCGCCGCGAACACCAGCACCGCCGCGCCGACGGCGAGCCGATGTCGCCGCACGAACTTGCGCGCGCGATACAGCGCCGACGGCGGACCCGCGACGACGGGCCGGTGGTCGAGCAAGCGCTGC
>JAEUIB010000270.1 GCA_016795255.1 Planctomycetota bacterium | reverse complement strand
CCGTGTCGTCCTTCGCGTACAGCGCGATCTCGCACTCGCGGCGCAGCGCGTCGTCGGTCGTGCCCGCCATGACCGCCGCGGCCGCGAGCAACAGGCGTTGCGCCGGATCCTCGGTCTTGCCGTGCGCTTCGACGAAGCGCGTCGGTGCGAACGACAGCGGCAGGTCGATCAACTGCGGCGCCAACTGCGCGAGCAGCTTCGGATGGCCGTCGTCGATGTTCACGAGCCGCGCGAGCACGTTCTCGGACAACACGCGCAACGCGCGCAGAGCGAACGCCGACGGCGAATCGAACGGGTCACCGATGCCTTCGTCGGCCATGCCGAGGAACAGTTGGTCGGCCAGCGTCTCGATCCACTTCGAGTTGCGGCGGACCCACTCGGGGGAGTCGATGACCGCCGTCTCCTTCAACCAGTCCAATTGGTACGCGTGGACGTATTCGATGTGGAAGACGCCGGCCGGCGGTCGCGTGCCGTCGCTCAGCGTCGCCGTCGGGTGCACGAACATGCGGACCGCGTACGACGCCATGATCGACGCGTCGCGTTCGTCCTCGTAGCTGAGGATGTAGTCGATGATCTGCAGCCCGCTCGGACGCAGCGTGCGGACGCTGCGCGTGAAGTTGCGGTGCAGCGGCGTCATCGAGATCTGCTCGGCGCCGAGGTACTTCTCGGTGATCGCGAGGTGGTAGTGCTCGTGGTTGATCTCTTTGACCGCGGCGGAGCGGCCGCTGCCGCTCGGCATCACGTTCGGCACCAACGCGCGCAACGGCAACAGCGCGAGATCGGAGTCGTGGATGATGCGCGTGCCGAGCTTCGGCAGGTCGCCGATGCCGCTGAGCTCGACGAGCGCGCCGACGGCGTCCTTCTCCTTCGACAGCCGGAACGTCAATCCCGTCTGCGGCGCGAGCGTGCGACCGCTCGCATCCTTCAAGCCGAGGTCGGTCAGCAGCACCCACGTCGGACCTTGGTTCGGCCAGTAGTGCAGCTTGCCGGAGAACACTTCGCCGCGGCCCGAACCGAGTTCGAGCGCCGAGTACGGCACGAGGACCGTCACGTGCATCGACGCGGCGTCCTTCGGCTTGCGCTCCGGCTTGGCGGGGTCCGCGGCCCTCGCGAGAACGGGCGATGCACAGAGCGTCGACGCGGCGAGCAGGACGGTGAGGAGAGTCTTGGTTCGGATCATGGCGTTCAGATGTTCCGCAGGTCGTTCTTCAACCACTCGCGCACGGCTTCGTCGAACGACGCCCAGTCCTCGTCGGTCTCGAGCTCGAAGATCTCGCCGAACAGCTCGCCGTCGGCGGTGCCCGCGATCTCGGCTTCGAAGTAACGGTCGAAGCCGTCGCGGTACTTCCCGTTCTCCGCGTAGTGCAGGTACATGATCAGGCCCCAGCCCTGCGCGTAGATCATGCTCACGAGGTGACGCGCCGCCGGGTCTTCGCCCTGGTCGACCTGCGCCTTCCAGAACCGCGGATAGTCGATGTGGACGAGGTCGTGGACCGAGAACGCGGATCCGCCCTGGATCGCGCCGAGCAACGCCCCCGAGCGGTCCTTCAGGAACTGCCCGAGCTTGTACTCCTGGACCACTTGTCCCGAGACCGGGTCGAGGCGCTGCTCGATCTTGTGGCCGTTGAAGAACTCGGCGATCCCCTCTTGGAACCACGGCGAGATGAAGCCGTTCGGGCACGTGAAGTGGACGAGCTGGTGCGTGCCCTCGTGGAACATGACGCCGATGAAGCCGGTGTCGCCGGTGTTCCACAGCATCAGGCGCTTCAGCGCCGGCAGGTAGTACGCGCCGATGAACTCGCTCTTCGGGTACTGCGAGTTGCGCTTCTGCCAATTGTCGTACCCAGCCTTCGACGCGAAGATCACGACGGCGATCGGCTCTTCGACTTCCTTCAAGCCGAAGCGCTCGGCGTAGCGGTCGAAGTAGACGCGGTACAGCGAGCCGAGCGCCGTGCCGAACCACTTCTCGTTGCCGTCGAGGTCCGCACCCGCGCCCTTTTGCATCGCGGCGACGTACGGACGCGGCATCACGCCGTCGTCGAATCGGTACTCGAATTGGTCGTCGGGGAACTCGTCTTGCATCCGCGAGCGCAACGACGCGACCGCGTCGCGGAACGCGTCGGGGCGCGACGACGAACTCGTCGACTTGCCGAGCGCGAAGTCGCCGAGCTTTTCGGCGCCGACCGCGAGTTCGTAGTCCTCTTCCGTCAGCCATTTGCCCGCGTACTGCTTCGCGGAGCCCTGGTACTGCCGGAACCCGAGCGCGAGCCGCGCTTCGATGTCGTTCGCGTCGAGCAGCAGGAGTTCGCGTGCGAGACGCTTCGTCGTCGCGCCGTCGGAACCCGATTTGGCCTGCGCGAACAGCGCCTTGCGCGCGTCGAGGTCGTCGGGAGCGAGGCGCTCGATGCGCGTCGCGATCGGCG
>JAEUIB010000277.1 GCA_016795255.1 Planctomycetota bacterium | reverse complement strand
GACGAACCCGGTGCGCGACCAAGCGCTCGCGACATGGGCTCTCGTCGATGCCTTTATCTATTCGAGGGAGGAGACCATCCAAGGACCGGCACGTCGGGCGATCGCTCGGCTCGAAGACGTGATGCGATCGCACGTCGCGCCAGCCGGTTCTGCGCGCGGAGGTCGGGCCGCAGAGCCCCTGGACTTCGCGACGATCGGGTTCGGAGTGCTCGCGCTGCAAGCGGGCTCGGATATCGAACTCGGCGAAGCGCCGTACCTGCACCGCACGCTGGCCGACGCGATCGAGGCTTGGGTCGGTTCCGATGCGGCGACTCTCGCTCCGCGCGACGCGGCCATCGTGCTGGTCTGCCGGGTCTACTCAGGCCAGCCGGCGGACGATGCGCGCGCGATCGAGTTGACGAAGCGGATCGAAGAGTTCCGTATGCAGGACGCGGCGAGAGCCGCGGATTACGAGGCATGGCCGTTCGTCGCGTTGGCGACGCTCAACACGAGCGCGTCGACGAGCGAGGAATGGCGGAAGGAAGCGAAGCAGGTCCTGGCGCAGTGGAGCGGCACAGCGGACAGGTCGGCGCCGCCGTTCGATCCATCGTGGGATCCGAGGGCAGCGTCGAATCCGGGTCTGGCGGTGGCATTCGCGGCGTGGTCCTGCGCGGCCATTCGCTGAAGCCAGGTCCAGACACCCCGGGGCGATCGCAGCCGTGGTGGTCCCGCGATTCCTCGTCGTCCCCGGGGACGAGACGCGAACGCATGACGGGGACAGTCCCCGATGCGGGGACAGTCCCCCGGACCCTGCGGTCCCTCGCGTCCCTCGTCGTCCCTCGCGTCCCTCGTCGTCCCTCGTCGTCCCTCGCGTCCCTCGTCGTCCCTCTCGTCCCTCGTCGTCCCTCTCGTCCCTCGCGTCCCTCTGGTCCCTCGTCGCCCCTCTGGTCCCTCGCGTCCCTCCCCTCCCCGCCTAGACTCCCGCAATGCCCGATCGCCTCTCCTCGCTCCTCCTCGCAGCATTCCTGTGCTCCTGCGGCCCGTCGGAATCCGATTCGGTCGACCTGCAGTTCACGCGTCTGGTGCTCCGCATGAAGGACGGCGTGGCGGGAGGATCGGATGCGTTCGTCACGCCCGACGTGAAGACCTTCCTCGACGCGCACGCATCCGACCCCGCGCTGACGGCGGACCGCGATCGCCTGACGCGGATGCGCGATCACCTCCTGGCAGCGCGCAGCACCGAACTGATCCCGGAGAACCTCGCGATCGTCTCGCGCTTGCTGCGGTCGATCGGCGACGACGCGGCGGTCCGCGAGCCGATCGAGCACGCAGCGGCGGCCGATCCGACGCGGTTCGCGCTGCCGTACGTGCTGGGGCGTCTCGCGCAGGATGCGGGGCAGTGCGACGAAGCGATCGGTTGGTTCACGCGCGCGTGCGCGGCTGCGCCGGAGCGGCCGGACGGTTATGCGCGGCTCGGCGACGCGCTCGCCGACGCGAATCGGCTGGACGAGGCGTTGCTGGCGTACGAAGGCTCGCTCGCTCGCGCGCACGACGTCGACGTCGTGAAGGCACGCGATCGAGTGCGCGCGCGGCTCGACGCGTCGCCGAAATGACCCGATCGCGATGCGCGAGCCGAACGCGCGCGGTCGCAGCGAGTCAGTCGACGACGCCGATCAGGACTTTCAGGTAGCGCGATCGCGGCAGCGCGGGATGCGTCGGGTGATCCGCCGGCAAACCGCGCGTGCCGAGCAAGCGGTATGCGCGGCCCTGCTTGCGCAGCGCGCGCGCGACGAGTTGGGCGAACGCCTTCGGCTCGGTCTGCGCGTGGTTCGAGCACGCGACGAGGATCGCACCGGACTCGAGCACGCGCGCGACCGCGCCGTACAGCGACTCGACGCCCTTCGCGCCGCCGAGCACGCTCGTCTTCGTCTGCGCGAACGACGGCGGGTCGACGACCGCGACGTCGAACGACGCGCGACGCGCCTCGCGCAAGTACTCGAAGACGTCGCCGATCAGGAACTCGTGGGCGTCGGGGTCGAGTTCGTTCAGCGCGAAGTTCGCGCACGCGGCCTGCGCGCAGGCCTTCGTCGCGTCGACGCTCGTGACCGCACGCGCCCCGCCGGCCGCCGCGGCGACCGAGAACGCGCCGGTGAACGAGAACAGGTTCAGCACGCGCCGGCCCGCGGCGAGCCCGCGGAGCTCCGCGCGCGTCTCGCGCTGATCGAGGTAGAGGCCGGGCTTGCCGTGCTGGCCGAACGTCGCGAGGTACGTCAGACCGGATTCGCGCACCATGTGGTCCGACGGCATCTCCTCGCCGTGCATGACGACGAACCCGGAGCCGTCCTGTCCTCGCTCGCGGCTCTTCACGATCACGCCGCGCGGCTTCATCGCGTCGTTCACGGCGCGCGCCAACGCCGGCAACCACGGGCGCCAGCACGCGCGGTACGGCTGCAGCACGACGAACTCGCCGAAGCGGTCGATCACGAGCCCCGGCAGGTCGTCGCCCTCGCCGTTCACGAGGCGCATCGCGTCGGTGTCCGCGAGCCCGAGGCGCGAGCGCCAACGCAGCGCGCGACGGATCGCGTCGGCGAAGAACGCGTCGTCGATGTCGACGGCCGTCGGCGACAGCAGGCACGCGAGCATCTCGGCCTCGGTCGACAGCAGCCCGCGACCGACGAGCTTCTGCGACGCGTCGACGACGTCGAGCACGGCGCCGTCCTCGAGTCCGAGCAGCGCGCGAGCATGCGTCGTCGCCACCCCACCACGGGCGACCCACGGCGGCATCGATGCCGGTCGGGTCGATCGCGCCAGAGCGATGTGGGCCGTCTTCATGCGGCGAGATCATGGCGAAGCCGTGTGCGCGGCGACAGTCGCGATCTTGGATTCGACGCGCGCGCGAAGCGGAATCCGAGAAACCGCGTGACCCGGCCGG
>JAEUIB010000243.1 GCA_016795255.1 Planctomycetota bacterium | reverse complement strand
CGCGACCCAATCTATGATCCCGCGCTTTCGTCTCGTCGAGTCCTCCCATGCGCGTGACGTCCTTCGCGATCGCCGTCGCCTCCTGCTGCTTCGCGTGTTCCGATGCGCCCGCGCCGCCCGCGGACGTCGCGCCGCTCGTCGTGCTCGACGCGGGCGCGGAACCCCGCGCGGCATTCGCGTCCGTCGCGGCCGTCGGCAGCCGGTACGACGTGACGCTGACCCAGTCGTCGTCGATGGCGCTGTTCGCGGACGGCAAGACGATCCCCGAGACGTCCGTGCCGGCGCTGCACCTCACGCTCGGGGTCGAAGTCGTCGAACGGACCCGTGACGCGGCGAAGCTCCGCTTCGCGGTCGCGAAGGCCGAACTCGATCCATCGATCCAGGGCGATCCGTCGACGCGGCACATGCTCGAGCAGGAGCTGAAGACGGGCTCGATCACCGGCCTCGGCGGCTTCGTGTCGATCGACGCCGCCGGCCTGAAGCGCTCGACGACGTCGAACCTGCCGAACACCGCGTCGTCGATCCTGCGCCAAGTGCTGAACCAGGTCCGCCAATCGCTGGATCAGACCGTCGTGCCGCTGCCGCGCGATCCGATCGGAGTCGGCGCGCGTTGGTCGACCGTCCGCACGTTCGACTTCTCCGGAATCGAGTTGAGCGAGCGCGCGACCTGGACGCTGACGGCGCGCACGACATCGACGTGGTCGGTCCGCGGCGAGTTCGAGTACTCCGCGCTCGGCGCAGTCGTGAAGTTCCCGGGCATGCCGGACGACGCGAAGCTGACGCTGCGCGAGATGCGGGGATCGGGACGCGGGGAGTACGAGCTCGATCCCGGCCTCGCGATCCCGCGGTCGTCGAACACCGTCGGGACGGTCGACCTCAAGGCGAACGCCTTGGTGAAGGACAAGGTCGAGCCGATCGACGCGACGATCACGATGCGATGCGCGTCGATCGCGTCGCAGCGGTGACTCGGGTCAACCGCCGATCGTCCACTCCACGCCGTTCGACAGCAGGGATCCGGATCCCGACGTCGAGCCCGGGAACATCACCTGGAAGTACAGGTGGCCGCCGGCGAACGCCGCGATCGGCGGCACCTCGACGGTGAGTTCGGTTTTGCCGTAGACGTCGACGAACGGCATCAGGAAGAACGATCCCGACTGCACGAGGAACGTGCTGCCGTCGAACGGGACCGCCGTCGGCTTCGCGCCGAAGAACAGCAGCGGCGGAACGAAGAACGGACCGCCGTTGACGCGCAACGTCGCCGGCCAGCCGAGTCGCGGCAGACCCGCCGTCACCAGCACGACCGGGCCGTTCTGGCCGACCTCGCTCGTGCCGTACGAGTTGGACTTCGCCGTGATCGTCGTCAACGCGGGTTGATCGCCGCGGAACACGAACACGCGACCCTCGTCGCTCTGGCCGTAGTCGTACTGCGCGGCGCCGACTCCGACGTCGACCGCACCGTCGCCGTCGACGTCACCGAGGATCGCGACCTGACTGCCGAAGCTCGCCGACGGTTGATTCCCTTCGACGCTCCAGCGTGCGACGGCGCTCGGGCCGTTCTGTCCGCCGACGAACAATTGCGCGCGACCTTCGTTCGGTTGCGAGCCGTCGTACAGCCGCGAACCCACGAGGAGGTCGGTGAAGCCGTCGCCCGTCACGTCGCCCGCGACGACGACTCCGAAGCGCGCCCCTTGTTGGATGCCGTCGCGCGACCACGACGGACTCGAGGACGGTCCGAACGCGGAGCCGAAGTACGCCACGACGCGACCTTCGTCGATCTGTTGTCCGTCCCAATCGAGCGCGCCGGAGATGACGTCGTCGATTCCGTCGTTGTTCAGGTCGCCCGCGGCGAGCGACGCGCCGAGCCGTGCGTTCTTCTGGCCGCTGGTCTCGATCCACGCCGGCGTCGCGGCGAGCCCCGCGCCGTTGCCGAGGTAGACGGCGATGCCGCCCTCTTCGCTCTCGATGCCGGAAAGCGTCCGGGCGCCGACGACGAGGTCGACCGCACCGTCGCCGTTCACGTCACCGGCCGCCAGCGAGACGCCGAACTCGTCGTACGACGACGGTCCGACCGCTTGCCAGGCCGGCGTCGGGGCGATGCCCGTCGCCGATCCGAGGTGGACGTGGACACGTCCCATCTCGAGCAACGCTCCGGTGTGGAACGGTTCGCCGATCGCGATGTCGTCGAACCCGTCCGAGTTGATGTCGCCGAGTCCGAGCACGCTGCGGCCGTAATCCGCACCGGGAGATCCGAGCAGGACGGCGGACGGGGACGGCGCCAGACCATTCGCCGTGCCGTGGAACACCAGCACGCGACCCGTGCCACCCACCAAGAGATCGACGCGGCCGTCGCCGTTGACGTCGCCGGCGCGCGCCATCGATCGGCCGATCTTCTGTCCCGAGGTCGTGCCGAACGTCAGCCACGACGGCGACTTGTTCGGACCGCTCGGACTTCCGAAGTGCGCGAACGCGATGCCTTCGGCCGCGTAGTTCGCCTTGAACAGCGGCGCGGCGCAGATCACGTCGGCGAAACCGTCGCCGTTCAGGTCACCTGGGCCGAGCACGCCTTCCATGATCGCGGAGACCTGATTGCTCTCCGCGGTCCAGAACGGATAGGTCCCGGGGGTCCCCCCGGTCGGTGTGATTTCCGTTTGAGCGCGCGCAGGACTCGATCCGAGGGCGAGGAGCACACCGACGCCGATGGTCGAGACCATCGGGTTCCGCAATCCGTTCCACATTCGAAGTCGTCTCCTCGAGGCGTAGCCGACCCCCGCGGCGTCATCGCCACGGGGTTACCTCCGACACCGCGTCCAGGCTCGAAGATCGGCTGAAGACCGACGACCGCCGACCGCGTTCCGCGCTCAAGGTCGTCCGGACGACCCTCGCGGCGGTCATAAGTCATGATGTGAGGCCGACTTCAATACCGCATGGGGCGTGCGGCGACATTCCAGTTCAGGCGCTTGGACGACTGAAGGTCGGCCGATGTTCGCGCCGAGGGCGGAACTGGTGCCGAAATGTCGCAGGGGTGGAACGGACTAGGGCTGCATCGCGGCGAGGTACGCGGGGTCGAGGACGGCGGAGGGTCGCTCGACGCGACCGTTCGCGCGGGCGACGAAGTCGTCGACTTCCGCATCGGTCGGCATCGGGACGTACCGCTCGAGCGTCCCTTGCTTCAGACACACGACCGGCCCGAGCCCGGTGACCGGATTCGGAACGACCGCGAACCACGCCACGGTCCACGGCGCGGCACCTTGCGCGAGCGTGATCGTCCGGCCATCGAGTTCCGCGAGCGCCTGCTGCCCGACCCCCGAGGGCACGGCGCCTCGATACCCAGGCGGAGGCGGGTCGCGGCTGCAACCGCCCCACGAAACGCCGACCACCGCGCACGAAAGCAGGACGATCACGTTGCGAACCAGCATGGAGGACTCTCCGCTCGAGCAATGGCGACGAGACACCCCGACCGGCATCATGCCCGCGAGTTCCGAGAACCGCGGAGTACGTCGCATGCGCGAAGGCCAGCCCAGCAAGACCGCCCTCGGGGTGGCGCGCGGGCTCGTGTTCGCGGCGGCGGATCCGTTGCTCGCCAAGGTGTGCCCGCCTCGAGCCGGTGATTACGCCGAGAAGATCCTCGGCGCGCAGTCCCGCACGCAAGCGCTCGAACTGAAGCTCCTCAGCCAGTCGTGGTACCGCGCGCTCGGACGCGTCCACGAACGCATCTGGATCCGCGGCGGGTTCCTCCACCTCGCGCTGCGCAAGCGCTTCATCGACGACAGCGTCCGCGCCGCGCTGCAAGACGGCACCGAGCAACTCGTGGTCGTCGGCGGCGGACTCGACACGCTCGCGCTGCGCATCGCGGAGGACGAACCGTCGCGCCCGGTGTTCGAGATCGACCATCCCGATTCCCAAACCGCGAAGCGACGCGGCCTCGACGTGTTGCCGATCCGTCCGGCGAACCTCCATCTGGAAGCCGCCGACCTCGCGCAGAGAAGCTTGCGCGACGTGTTGTCCCACTCGGCGCGATTCGACGCGACGAAGCCGACCGTGTTCGTCGCCGAAGGTCTGTTGATGTACCTCGAGCACGACGACGTGAAGCGATTGCTCGACGACATCGCGACGATCGCCCCGACTCGCTCGCGCCTCGTCTTCACGTTCCTGTCGGCCGACGACGCCGGTCGACCCGTGATCGGTCACGCGGCGGCTCGCACGCGCTTCCTGCTGAAGCTGTACGGCGAACCGCTCCGTTCGGGCATCCACCCCGATCGGCTCGGCGAGTACCTGCGAGAACGCGGATTCGCGCTGCGCGAACATTGGGACGAACGGCGGCTGCTGGCTCGCTACTTGCCGGAGCGCGACGCGCAGACGACTCCGTTGCTCGATTGGGAGTACGCGGCGGTCGCCGGCCGCGGCGAGGCGTGACCGAGCGTGATGCGATCGACCGGGGACGCCGGATGGAAGGGAACGAGGACCGAGATCCGGGGAACGAGGCTGATCACCGAGACCCCGAGACCGAGACCGAGACCCGATCACCGAGACCCGGTGAACGACCGCGCTTCGCGCGGACCGTGTTCGCTCGCTTCGCTTGCGATCGTGCTTCGCACGACCGGCAGGAAAGCGCGACCTGCCTGATTTGAGGTGCAGCGGTGCGCGCTTTCAGGGAACGATCACCGAGACCCGATGAACGAGACCGGTGACCGATACCGGTCACCGATCGTCGATCGTCGACACCTGCCGCGACTCGCGGTGATGGGAGTCGTCACGTTGACCGATGCCTCGCGACGATGCGCCTACGCGCGTCGGATCTTTCGGCTCGCGGTGCGCTCCGCCGCTGAGGTCGTCGGGTCGTCGCGTGCATCGCGTCACTCCATCGCTCGATCACGGCGAATCACCAGCGAGCGCGACGATCGGTCACCCGGTCTCGGTCTTCGGGTCTCGGTGATCGTTCCCTGAGAGCGCGCACCGCTGCACCCCAACCAGGCAGGTCGCGCTCTCCTGCCGGTCGTGCGAAGCACGATCGCAAGCGAAGCGAGCGAACACGGTCCGCGCTTCGCGCGGTCGTTCACCGGGTCTCGGTGATCGGTTCTCGTTCCCGGGTCTCGGGTCTCGGTCATCGTTCCCCGACAGAACGTGCGCCTAGTGGGCGGGTCCCGCCCAACGTCGGAGTTCGCGTTTCCCCCCTCTAGTCGACGACCCCGAGCCTCACGGCCTTC
>JAEUIB010000209.1 GCA_016795255.1 Planctomycetota bacterium | reverse complement strand
CGAACGAGGGGGCGTGGGGCCCGCGGAGGCGAAGCCTCCGCACTTCGAAGTTCCCCCGCCTCTTGTGGAGTGCAGACTTGCGGAGTGCAAGGCGGTACGGCCTTCGGCCTCTGTGGGATGGGGCCCGGGGGCCTGCGGCCCCCGGCTCGCCCAATGCCCGAGCCGGCATTCCGCGAAGCGGCTCAGTCGTCTTCCACCGCCGCCGCGCCGACGGCGTCGAAGCGCGCGAGGAACTCGGTGTTGCTGCGTGTTTCCTTCAGCTTGCGGACGAGCAGCTCCATCGCTTCGACGGGCTTCATGCGGTTCAGCACGCGGCGCAGCAGTCCGATCTTGCGCAGCGTCGCTTCGCCGAGCAGCAGCTCTTCACGCCGCGTGCCCGAGGCGTTGATGTCGATCGCCGGATAGATGCGGCGGTCCGACAGCGTGCGGGACAGCACGAGCTCCATGTTGCCCGTGCCTTTGAACTCTTCGAAGATCACCTGGTCGAGGCGCGACCCGGTGTCGATCAGCGCGGTCGCGACGATCGTCAGCGAACCGCCGCCCTCGCAGTTGCGCGCCGCGGCGAAGAACGCCTTCGGCTTCTCGAGCACCTTCGCGTCAAGACCACCCGACAGCGTGCGACCCGAACCGCGCGTCTCGAGGTTGTAGGCGCGACCGAGTCGCGTCAGCGAGTCGATCAACACGACGACGTGCCGGCCGGTCTCGACCAGTCGCTTCGCGCGCTCGTTGACGAGTTCGGCGACGCGCAGGTGGCGATCGCCGGCCTCGTCGTTCGTCGACGCGATCACTTCGGCCGGCGCCGGGACCGCGCGCTTGAAGTGCGTCGCTTCCTCGGGGCGCTCGTCGACGAGCGCGACCATCAAGTGGACGTCGGGGTATCCGCGGACGATGCGGTTCGCGATCTTCTCGAGGATCACCGTCTTGCCGGAACGCGGCGGCGCGACGATCAGCGCGCGCTGCCCGCGACCCAGCGGCGTCAACAGATCGATCACGCGCAGGTTGATGTCGCCGTCGTCGCCTTCGAGCACGAAGCGATCGCGCGGATCGATCGACGTCAACTGCTTGAACGTCGGCAACCGCATCGCGTCTTCGACCGACAGGCCCTCGATCGAGTCGATGCGTTCGAGCATCGGCTTGCCTTGACGACCGCGCCCGGGGATCGCGAGTCCCTTGATCATGCTGCCGGGGCGCAGCGCGAAGCGGCGCGCGACGTTCGCGTGCACGAACGCGTCGTTCGGCGTGTCGTCGAAGTCTTCCTTCACGGAGCGCAGGAAGCCCGCGTTGTCCTGCGTCGGCTCGAACACGCCTTCGACGACGATCGCGTTCGCGAGATCCCGAGGAGGCTGCGGTCCGCCGCCGTATCCACCGGGACCGCCGGGACCGCCGGGGCCACCCGGCCCGCCCTGCCCACCAGGACCACCGGGACCACCAGGTCCGCCAGGACCTCCGCCCCATCCACCGCCGTACGGGCCGTTCCCGCCGCCTCCACCGTCGAATCGATCGAAGCCGCCGCGATTGCGCCCGCGGCGACGCCGCCCTCTACCGGATCGTCCCATGACCTCGTCTTCCGGGTCGAACCCTCGCGAGGAGAGCCTCGACCGTCATCCGTTCCAACTCGAGCCGGCGCCGCACCGCCGATCGACGCGGCACACACGGCAGCGCGTCGGGATTCCCTGTGCGGAGTTCCCGCCGCGCGCGGAGCCCTTGCCCCTGGAACGGAGCGTCGGCGAAGCGGCGACGGTGAAGAGCTTGTTCCACGATCTTCCGAGCGGTCCGTCGACTTGCCGAAGACCTTGGACTCGGAATCGCCCTGCCCGTTCGTTTCGGGGGTCAGTCCGAACCGCGGCGGCGCTCGCGTTCGTGCGCGGCACTCGCTCTCGTGCGGCAGGGCCATCAACCAGACGTGCGGAGGGTATTTCCTCGATCGGGCGACTCCAACAGAAATTTCGACGCGAACACGCCGTTCGCGCTGCACCGCGAAGCCGTGGGATCGACGCGGGACCGACGTCGACCGGGAATTCGTTTCACGCGGCGCCCACGCCACGAGTCCGATGTCCGTCCGTGCTGGGAGGTCCGCCATGGGTTCGTTCTTCGCCGTTTCGTCCGTCGTCGTCGCGTTGTCCACGCTGTCGACCGAGTCCGCTCCTCTCTCCGCGGCGTTGCCGCCCGACGCGCCGCTGACCGCCGCGTGGACCGACGCCGCCGGCATGCTCGACGCGTTCCTCGAGTCCGCGTCGTGGGCGACGATCGAGCGCAGTCCGGCCTACGCCGAACGCATGAAGCGCAAGGACATGCGGGACCTCCAGGGCGCGATCAAGATCGTCGCCGGTCTGCTGAAGGCGTCACCGCGCGATGCGTTCGCGCAAGCCCTCGGCCGCGAGGTCGCCGTCGCCGCACTGCCGCGCGAAGGCAAGGACGAGCCGGCACTGATCCTCGCGACGCGCGCGCCGAGCGCCGAACTCGCCGAGACGTTGGCGCAAGCCGTCGAAACGCTGGCCGCGTTCACGCCCGGGGACGTCGACGCGCAAGAAGACGACGACGGTGACGGCATCCGCAGCGCGAACGGCCGCGAGTTCCACGCCGTCGTCGGCGACGCGTTGCTGGTGGCCAACGATCGAGCGCTGCTGGTCGGTGCGATCGAACGGATGCGCTCGGCTGGCGCACCGGATGCGGCGCCCGCCGGCCTGCGCGTGCGCGCCGACGTCGGAGCGTTGCGGACCGCGGGATTGTGGAAGCCCTCGCCGACGTCGTACGACAACGCGGTCGGCGCTCTGCTCGCGCACGGCATCGGCAAGACCCTCGACGGCGCCGCGTCGCTCGCGCTCGACGTCACGCACACGCAGCGCGCCGTCCAACTGCGCGTGCGCGCATCGCCGTTCGAACCGAGCGACGAGACCACCTGGTTCTTCCCGACGACGGCAGCGGACGCGCCGCTCGTGCTGCCGACGGACACGATCGCGCAGCTGACGCTGACGCGCGACTTCACGCAGTTCTACGCGCTGCGCGAAGCGCTGCTCGACCCCACGCTGAAGGGCAACATCGTCGAGTTCGACTCGATCATGGGCGTGCTGTTCGCCGGCCGCTCGTTCGGTGACGAAGTCCTGCCGGCGTTCGGACACGACGCGATGCTGATCGTCGGCCCGCAGGACTTCAGCGCGCTCGGCACGCCGCCCGAGGTGCGCTATCCCGGCTTCACGCTGGCGCTGCGCCGCACCGAGGACGGCAAGTCGCTGCTGAAGGCGAACGACCTGCTGACCGCGTTCCAGACGACGCTCGGCGTCGTCAACGCGGATCGCGGCCAGAAGGGCCTCGAGTCGATGCTGCAGAACACGGAACGCGTCCACGGCGTCGACGTCGTCAGCGCGCGCTTCATGCTGGACGAAGGCGCGACCGGAGCACCCGACGTCCGCTTCAACGCCGAGCCCGCGCTCGCGGTGACGCCGTCGCACGTCTTCGTGTCGTCGGCGCGCTCGCACCTGCTGGCGTTGCTCGCCGCGCAGCGCGACGCAGAGGCGCGGACGCCGACGCCGCCGCCCCATTCGCGATTCCACGTCGACGTCCCGCACCTCGTCACGTTGCTCGCCGCGAACGAGGACTCGCTGGTCGCGAACCGCATGGTCGAGCACGCCGAGGACAAGTCGACCGCGCAGGCCGCGGTGCGGCTGTTCCTCGAGTTGCTGCGCGGACTCGACGACGTCGATCTCGCGCTCGAGCCGGCGCAGGGCGGACTGACGCTTTCGCTCGACGTCCGGACGCTGGGAGCCCTGTGATGTCGTCGCTCCGCCAGCGGTCGGATCCGCTCGCGCCGCGCGGATCCGACGACGTCGACGAGCGCGCGGCCGCACACCTGCTGCGGCGCGCCGGATTCGGCCATCGCCGCGACGAGATCCGGCTCGCCGTCGAGCACGGGCTCGCGGCGACCGTCGACCGACTGACGACGCTCGATCCGCCGTGCGCAACCGTGCGCGAGTTCGACGACGTCCTCGACACGATCGCCGCCGGCGAGACCGACGCGGTCGTCGCGTGGTGGGTCGCGCGAATGCTGCGGACGGAGCAGCCGCTGCGCGAGAAGCTCGCATTGTTCTGGCACGGCCATTTCGCGACGTCGGACGCGAAGGTCCAGAACGCGCGCCTGATGGCGACGCAGTTGCGGACGTTTCTCGATCTCGGCAGCGGATCGTTCGAACCGCTGCTCGCCGCGATCACGCGCGACGCCGCGATGCTGACGTGGCTCGACGGCGAAGCGAACCGCAAGGGTCATCCGAACGAGAACTACGCGCGCGAAGTGTTCGAGCTGTTCACGCTCGGCATCGGTCACTACGACGAACACGACGTCCGTGAAGCGGCGCGCGCGCTGACCGGATTCCGACGCGCCGGCGGGCGGACCGAGTTCGTGCTCGCCATGCACGACGACGGCGAGAAGACCGTGCTCGGTCGACGCGGGTCGCTCCGCGCCGACGACGTCGTGACGCTCTGCGCACGGCATCGGGCGACCGCGCGCCGACTCGCGACGCGACTGCTGCAAGCGTTCGCGCACCCCGCCCCACCATCCGACGTCGTCGATGCGGCGACCGACGTGTTCGCGGCGGCGGATCTCGACTCACTCGCGCTGCTGCGCGTCGTGTTCCGCTCGGAGTGGTTCCACTCGAACGCGGTCGTCCACGCGCGGATCGCATCGCCGGCCGAGTTCGTCGTCGGTCACGTGCGTTCGCTGCACGCGCGCGCCGACGCGGCCGCGTGCGTCGCGGCGATGCGTGACATGGGTCAGTGGTTGCTGCGGCCGCCGACCGTCAAGGGCTGGGACGGCGAAGCCGCGTGGCTGAACGCCGCGACGTTCGTCGCGCGCGCCGACCTGGCGTTGCGCATCGCGCGCGGCGCGGACGGCGAACTCGTCCGCGGCGGACTCGAGGTCCTCGACCAACTTCAAGGCGACGGCGAAACCGCGATCGCGACGATCGCGTCGTGGTTGCTCGGCACGTCGTTGCCGAACCCAGTGATCCACGAAATCGCGAAGACGGTGGCCGCACGAGGCGGCGATGCGCGGGCCGGCGCGGTCGGCGCGATCCTGGCGCTGCCCGAGGCGTCGTTGGTGTGACCGCTGGACGTGGGAGCTCGGCGATCGCTGCGTGCGATCACGGGCGCGAAGAGCGGGATCGATGCGAGATCGACGGCGAATCGAAGAAGGACGAGGAGAGACGACCATGACGACGCGACGGACGTTCCTGAAGTGCTGCGCCGCGGCGATGCCCGCGTTCGCGTGGAGCCGCGTGCTGTCGGCAGGAGCCCGCGCCGGCGCGCCGCGTTGCCTCGTCGTCGTCCGACTGGGCGGCGGCAACGACGGACTGAACACCGTCGCTCCGGTCGAGGACGACGTCTACCGCCGCCTGCGTCCGACGCTCGCCGTCGCGAAGGCGGACGCGTTCCCGCTCGGCCGGCACGGACTCGCCCTGCATCCGCGGTTGAAGGGGCTCGCCGAGCAATTCGACGCCGGGCGCCTCGCCGTCGTGACGAACGTCGGGTATCCGCGCCCCGACCGCTCGCACTTCCGCTCGATGGACATCTGGCACACCGCGTCGCTCGACCCCGAGCGTGCCCGCGTCGGCATCCACGGCGCGACGCTGGCCGCCTTGAGCCGATTGAACCGGTCGAACCGAGAAATCTCCGACGCCGGCATCCCGGGAGTCGCGCTGCTCGACACCGAGATGCCGCTCGGCCTCGTGCATCCCGACGTGCCGGTGCCGTTGTTGGCGTCGCTCGAGCAGATCCGGCTCGACGAGCCCGCGCTGTTGCCGTTGCTCGAACTCGATCGCGATGCGGCGGTCGGATCGCCGCTCGCGCACGCGGTCGGCGCGGCGAACGCGGCGACGCGGCTCGCTCGCCGACTCGACGGCGTCGACGTCGCCGCCACCGCCGGCTCGTTCCCGGCGACCGCGCTCGGCCAACGATTGGCGGCGCTGTTCTCGCTGCTTCGTTCCGGACTCGACCTGCGCATCGCGTACGTCGCGCACGACGGCTTCGACACGCACACGCGCCAGAAGGACAACCACGCCGCGTTGCTGCAGGATCTCGGCGACGCGCTGGCCGCGTTCCAGAACGCGCTGGTCCGCGAGGGGCTCGACCGGGACGTCGTCACGCTGACGTTCTCCGAGTTCGGTCGGCGCGTCGAGGAGAACGGCTCGAAGGGGACGGACCACGGCGCCGCCGCGCCGCTGTTCGTGCTCGGCACGCCGGTCGTCGGCGGCGTCCACGGCGACGCGTGGAACCTCGTCGATCTCGACGACGGCGACGCGCGGTTCACGACCGACTTCCGTCAGGTCTACGCGAGCCTGCTCGAGCGCTGGTTCGGCGTCGATTCCCGACCGTTGTTGTCCGGGTCGTTCGAGCCCGTGCCGTTCCTGCCCGCGATGGCGTGATCGACGCCGTCGGCTCGATTCGGCGGCGGATCTCTACACTCCCGCGCCATGCTCGCGATCCTCGAAGCCTGGGGTGCGGACGTCCAACGTCGCTTCGGCGCGTTCCTGCGTGACTTGCAGGGCATCGGCGAGATCGTCGGGCGCATCGCGACGTCGACGCGCGGCATGTCGTCGGGCGCGCGCCGATTGCTCCGGCGCCACATCGGCATGCAGATCTACTTCACCGGCGTCCAAGCGGTGCCGGTCGCGGGGTTGCTCGCGTTCCTGGTCGGCTTCGGGTTCGGCCAACTGATCGCCGCGAACCAGATCTTCTTCCTGATCCCGATCTTCCTCGACCGCATCATCCTGCAGAACGTCGCGCCGCTGATCGCGGCGATCGTCGTCGTCGCGCGCACGTCGTCGGCGGTCGCGGTCGAACTCGGCAACATGACGGTCGCTCGCGAAGTCGAGATGCTCGAGGGCTTCGGCATCGATCCGTACCGACACCTCGCGTTACCGCGGTTGTTCGGCATCGTGATCGGCACCGCGTGTCTGACGCTGATCGTCGCCGCGATCGCGATGCTGTCGCTGTTCTCGGTCATGCAGGAGTACCCGCAGTCGGGCGGCATCGACCTCGTGCTGAAGGTGTCGCCGTACACCGGATCGCACCTCGTCGCGATCGGACTCGCGTACGGCCTCGTCATCGCGATCGTGTCGCTGCGCCAAGGGTTCGGACTGGATCCGTACTTCACGGAGGTCCCGAAGGCGGCGAGCCGCGCGGTCATCAAGAGCATCGTGTTGTGCGCGGTCGCGAGCGCGCTCGGATCGGTGCTGGCCGGATGACCGGGTCGTTGTTCCACTGCGAAGGCGTTTCGTTCCAACACGGAGCGGCGACGATCACGCTGCCGAAGATCGACGTCGCCGCCGGGACGTCGATCGCGATCCGGTTCGAGACGATCGACCAAGCTCACCTCGCCGCGCGCCTCATCGTCGGCTTCGACGTCCCGGCGGTCGGCACGATCACGCTGTTCGATCGCGACACGCGGAAGACGGAGCGATCGGTCGCGCTGCGGGCGCGGCGCGCACTCGGCTACGCGGCGTCGCAGCCCGCGTTCCTGTCGACGGTGCCGCTGCCGGAGAACGTCGTCATCCCGCTGCGCGACCGATCCCCGCGCGGCGAGGACGACGTGATGCGCGAGTCGACCGCGTTCCTCGCGAAGCTCGGCGTCGTGTTCGAGGGCCGCGTGCTGCCGCAGCAAGCGTCGCCGGCGATCCGCTACCTCTGCGGCGTGGCGCGCGCGCTGGCGCCGAACCCCGCGCTCGCCGTCGTCGAAGAACCGCCCGCGGTCCTGACCGCCGCTCAGTCGACGACGCTGCGCGCGGTGCTGGACGAGCGCGCTCGCCGGACGGACGCCGCTATGATCCTGCTCGTCGCCGACACGCTGACCGGGGAGAAGCTCTCGTGCCCGTGCGTCGCAGCGACGGTTCGCCACCAATGAACCCCAACGACGGACCGACGACGCACGCATGAACAAGAAGGTCATCGACACGCTGGTCGGGCTGTTCCTGCTCGCCGCCGTCGCGCTCGGGTTGTTGGCGCTGGTGTCGCGGACGACGCTGCGTTCGCTGTTCACGAAGACGTCCGTCGTCGAGACGTGGCTGCCGCGCTCGCTGGTCACCGAAGGCAGCGCGGT
>JAEUIB010000196.1 GCA_016795255.1 Planctomycetota bacterium | reverse complement strand
GGGCTCTCGGAGCGGCCGCTCAAAGCCGCAGGGGTGGCTTGTCGACGGTGCGACTTGCGACCCCTGTCGATCTCGCCCCGGGTGACGTACTGACGAGACGTGTAGAGCGGATCGCCACAGCTGCGGCGGGCTGCTGAGCGGCCGCTCCGAGAGCCCGTTCACGACGTCCCTTGGCGACGGAGTGGTTTTCAGAGCGCGCGCGAGCTTGAACCCGAGGGAGAACTTCGGGTCGCGCTTCGCGCTCCGCCGTGGCGACTGAAGGCGTCGGTAGATGACGGGGACAGACCCCGGTCTGTCCCCACCCGACCTCGGCGGCCATGACGGGGACGGAGGCGCGTCTGTCCCCGTCATGTGCCCTGACCGGACGCCGTTGCCGGCGGCAAACGCGTCCGGTTGATGTCGTGGCGGGCGAGGAGTTTACGGCGACACCCGGACGAAGTAGCCGGCGGCTGGTTTGTCCGGATCGTTTCACCCCTTCGCCCTTGCCTCCGTTGCCACCGGGTCCCGCGCCGCCGTCACCGTTTTCCAGTGTCCCGTTCACGTTCTCGTCGCCCGAGCCGGTCCGCGCTCCGCTCGCGCAACGCAATGCACCGGATGACGGGGACGGAGGCGCCTCCGTCCCCGATCTGTCCGCTTCCCCGCGTCCGGTTGCCGGCAGCTAACGCACGCGGGTTAGGTTGTTTATGAGGAATGAGTTACGCGCTCGCAGCTTCGTCGTCTTCCCTGTCGCTTCGGGCGGATTCGGGTCGCTGCTCGGGTTTGGTGATCTCTCCGGCTGAAACGAGAGTGTTGCATCCAGCTTGGGGTCCGCCGCGATCTCCCACTCTCACGGTGCTTCTTTTCCCGAGGTGTTCTCCTGATGCGTCGCGGACTCGTCGTCTCGTTGCTGTTCGTCGCTGCTTGCGGATCCGCACCGGTCGAGCCCGCTCCTTCGCCGCTGGGTCGGTCGTTCCCCGCCGTCGTCGGAACTTCGCTGTCGGGCGACACCGTGCGACTGCCCCAGGACTTCGCGGGGAAGCCCGTGTTGTTGCTCGTCGGCTTCGTGCAGAACGCGCAGTTCGATCTCGACCGCTGGTTGTTCGGACTGCTGCAGGCCGGCACTCCCGTCGCCGTTCGTGAAGTGCCGACGATCGAAGGTCTCGTGCCAGGGATGTTCGCCGGCATGATCGACGAAGGAATGCGCGGCGGGATCCCGAGCGAGGACTGGGGATCCGTCGTGACGGTCTACGACGATGCCGAGCCCATCGCTGATTTGCTCGGTCGCGCGCCGACCTCGAACGGGCGCATCGTGCTGCTCGACGCGCAGGGCGTCGTCGTGTGGTTCCACGACCGCGGGTACTCGGCCGGCAAGCTGAAGGAACTCGACGACTTCGTTCGCGCGATGAAGTGAGGGGCTCGCGACTCCGCGCACCTCGATCCGCTTCGTCGACGACCACGCGGTCCGAGCACCGGTTGGCCGCGCCTACTCCGACGCCTCGTCGATGGCGACGACGTCGAGTCCCAGCGCCGCTCCCAGTTCCGCGATGCCCTGCACGCAGTCCGGTGCGAACACCGGTCCGGTTCCTGCGGCGAGATTCGACGACTGCCACATCACGTCGAACAGCGCCTCGCCTTGCTCCGCCCATGCGCGCAAGACCGGCGCATGCGGCCGCAGGATCGCGAGCAGGGATCGAACGTGCGCATCGACGTCCTTCCGCGTGAGCTCGTCACCTGCGACGCGGGCCTCCAGCCGCCACGCTCCGTCGGCGTGGACACCGAGCACGCAGCCCCCGACGTTGCGGCGCTCGTCGCCGACGTGATGCTCGTAGTCGGGTCGAACACCGACCGCGCGAGTCACGGCATCGGGATCGAGATGCGGTCCGGACAGGACGTACGCAACCTTCACCTGGCCGATGTGCGCGGCGTGATCCGGTCCGATGGGCATGGTCGAAGGGGTCCTGCGCGTGGATCGTCGAAGCGGAACGTACTCCGCGAAGCTCGACTCCGCGACGTCGGAGCCGAGTTCGACGCACTCGATCCGCGCCGCGCGATTCGCCGTCGGTCAGCCGGTCGCGACGCGCGCGGCCGCCTCGGCGGACGGGATCACCGGAACGACGTCGAACTCGACGAGATCGGCCCAATTCGCCATCCACGCGTCGAGGAGCGCTCGATCGGCACACTCCATGACCTGGTAGCAGTGCTTCAGGTCGGGCGTGACCCACGAGTTCACGTACGTGAGTCCGTCGGGCGCGAGCCGCCCGCGAGCGCGAAAGCGCGCGTAGACGGGGACCGGGTCGCCGTTGCGGAAGTGCTCGATGATCAGGAACAGCATCGGGGCCTCCTGCCGAGGTTCATCCGCGCGCGGCGTCGTACGTCACGCCGAAGCGGGCGAGGTCTTCGACGGTCGTCGTCGAGCCAGCCGGACGTGCTCGGAGCAGCGATCGGCCACGCTACGGTGACCCCATGAACTACGTGCGCATCGAAACCGGCAACGTCCCGGTCAAGGCTTGGATCAAGGGCGTCGAAGCCGACGACGGCGCCATCCGTCAGCTCAAGAACGCGGCGGCGATGCCGTTCGTGTTCCGCTGGGTGGCCGCGATGCCCGACGTCCACGTCGGCATCGGCGCGACCGTCGGTTCGGTGATCCCGACCGTCCGCGCGATCATCCCCGCCGCCGTCGGCGTCGACATCGGCTGCGGCATGGCCGCGGTGCGCACGAGCCTCGTCGCGTCGCAACTTCCCGACTCGCTGAAGGACGTTCGCTCCGTGATCGAACGCGCCGTGCCGCACGGACGCACCGATCACGGCGGTCGCAACGACAAGGGCGCGTGGTCGAGCGAACTCCCGAAGCGCGTGGAACTCGCGTGGAAGGAACTCGAGCCCGGCTACGACGCGATCCTCGCGAAGCACCCGAAGCTCGACCGCGGTCGTCACGCGGGCCAGCTCGCGACGCTCGGCACCGGCAATCACTTCATCGAGCTGTGCCTCGACGAGGAGCAGCGCGTGTGGATCGTGCTGCACTCGGGGTCGCGCGGCGTCGGCAACCGCATCGGAACGCACTTCATCGAGCTGGCGAAGAAGGACATGGGCAAGCAACTCGGTTCGCTGCCGGATCGTGACCTCGCCTACTTCGAAGACGGGTCGAAGCACTTCTCCGACTACGTCGAAGCGGTGTCGTGGGCCCAGAGCTACGCGCGTGCGAACCGCCGGCTGATGATGGAGAGCATCGTCGAGGCGCTGTCGCGCTCGGAGCTGCTGCCTGCGTTCGTGCTGTCCGACGAAGCGGTGAACTGCCACCACAACTACGTGCAGAAGGAACGCCACTTCGGCACCGAAGTGCTGGTCACGCGCAAGGGCGCCGTACGCGCGGGCCTCGGCGAACTCGGGATCATCCCGGGCTCGATGGGCGCGCGGACGTACATCGTGCGCGGCAAGGGCAACCCGGAGAGTTTCGAGTCGTGCTCGCACGGCGCGGGACGCGTGGTCTCACGCACGGAGGCGAAGAAGCGCTTCTCGATCGCCGACCACGAGGCCGCGACGCACGGCGTCGAGTGCCGCAAGGACGCCGGAGTGATCGACGAGACGCCGGCGGCGTACAAGGACATCGATCGCGTGATGGAAGCGCAGAAGGACCTCGTGGACGTCGTGCACACGCTGAAGCAGGTCGTCTGCGTGAAGGGATGAGTCGTGACGATCACGCTCGATGGTTCGTTCGGTGAAGGCGGGGGACAGATCCTGCGCACGGCGTTGGGTCTGTCCCTCGTCACCGGCACGCCGTTCCGCATGCACTCGATCCGTGCGAAGCGTCCGAAGCCCGGGCTGCTGCGCCAGCAGCTGACCGCCGTGCTCGCGGCGACGCAGGTCGGCGATGCGAGCGTCCGCGGCGCCGAACTCGGTTCGACCGAGCTCGAGTTCGTACCGCGCACGCTGCGCGGTGGCGCGTTCTCGTTCGCGGTCGGGACCGCCGGCAGCACGACGCTCGTGCTGCAGACGGTGCTGCCGGCGCTCCTCAAGGCGCCGCAGCGATCGACGCTCGTGCTGACGGGTGGTACGCACAATCCGTTCGCGCCGCCGTTCGAGTTCCTCGATCGGGCGTTCCTGCCGCTGC
>JAEUIB010000168.1 GCA_016795255.1 Planctomycetota bacterium | reverse complement strand
GACCGAAGCTTCGGGCGATCAGTCGCGCGCCTCGCCGAGCGCGCGCAGCGCTCGCGGCGGGAAGAACCCGACCAGCGTGCCGCGACCCAAGCGCACCGGTCCCTCGAACTCGATCAGCGCGACGCTCGCCTTCTTGAACTCGATCCGCGCGCTGCGTGACGCACCGATCAAGTCCGACGTGATCTCCGCGAGGCTCGGCATGTGCCCGACCGCGAGCACGGTCTGCGCCGACGTCGCGTGATCGAGGAACGCGATCAGCTCGCGCGCCGAACCCTCCGGCGTCAGCGCTTCGCAGATCATCACCTCGGCGTCCTCCTGCCACGCGTCCGCGAGGAGCTCCGCGGTCTGGACCGCTCGCACGTACGGACTCGACAGCACGACGCCGTCGAACGCATCGAGCGTCGCCAGGCCGCGCGCGACCATCGACGTCTTCTCGATGCCCTCGGCGGTCAGCGGGCGCTCCGAGTCCGGGACTCCGGGGGCCGGATCCGCCGCGACGCCGTGACGAACGAGGTAGAGGACCGTCATGGGAGGACTCCGTCGTCGTAGACGAGACGCGGGCGCATCGCGACGGCGTCCGCACTGACGCAGTGGTAGCGGGTCTTCCCGCGCGTGCCTTCGAAGGCCGTCGCGATCGCCGCCGGTCCGTGGAGATGGCCGTGGACGACGAGGTCGACGCCGTGGAGATCGAGCAGATCGGTGAAGCCGGACGCTTCGTGCCGCGCGTTCATCGGCGGGTAGTGGAGCATCACGACGCGCGTCGTGTGCTCGACGCGGGAGCGCTGCAGCCCCTCGAGCCCGAGCTTCAGTCGCGCGATCTCGCGTTCGTAGATCGCACGATCCGCATCGGTGTACGTCTTCGAGCCCGCGTCCTTCTCGCCCGGCGCCGTCATGAAGTCCGCGCTGCCGACGTCGCCCGGGCACTGCCAGCCGCGCGTACCGACGATCGCGACCCCGCCGAGCACGACGTGATCCTGTTGCAGCGCATGGACCGTCGGCCCGAGCGCCGCACGCACTTTGCCGATCCCGCCCCACCAGAAATCGTGGTTGCCGCGGATCACGACCTTCGTGCCCTTCAGCTCGCGGATCCACCGCAGATCGTCGGCGACGTCCTCGTGCGTCATCCCCCACGACAGATCACCGGCGATCAGCAACACGTCGTCGGCGCGCGCCTGCTCCTCCCACGCGTCGCGGATGACGCGCGTGTGGTCGCGCCAGATGTCGCCGAAGCGGTCCATCGGCTTGTTGCGCGGACCACCCGGCAAGTGGACGTCACCGATCGCGAAGATGCGCACGAGGTCTCCAACGAGAGGCGCAGAGCCTACTCGGCGCCGCAGTCGTTGCTCACACCGGGAAGCTCGCGACTTTCGTGATCTCGCCGATCAGCGCGGTCGCGAAGCAACCCGGCGCCAGCGCGAAGCGGAACTCGAGGGCTCGTTCCTCGGGCACGACGCGAACCTCGACGTCGCGCGGCACGAAGCGCAGCGGTCGGCGATGGCCGTCGGGGTCCATCCCGGTCGTCGACGCCAGTCGCGCGGGATCGATCCGCTCCGCGTCGATCGTCGCACGCTCGACGGCGCCGGCCTCGTCGGTGGCGAGCGGCGTCCGCGATCCGAACAGCGGCCCCGTGGGATGCATCGAGCCCGCGTCGACCTCGGCCTGCGCATCCGGGATCTCGCTGGCGGGCACGACGCCGCGCGTCGCCGGATCGAACAACAGGTCGCCCGATACGACGCGATCGATCGACTTCAGCCGGCGCGCGAGGATCCGGTTGAACACGAGTGCCTGGTACGCCGCGAGGAAGAACCTGCGCTCGCGCGGAGCGATCTTCGCGACGACCTCCGCCGGACTCGTGCCCGCGAGCAGCAGACGCAACAGCGCGCGCTCGAGCCGCAACGAGTCCGGGACCCACTTCAGCGCGCGATAGACGTCGCCGCGCTCGTAGGCCGAACGGAACGCGCTGGCCTTCGGATCGCGCTCGAGGTCCGACGGTGCGCCGAGGATCGCACCGAGCACGGCCCGCGCGTCGCCGTCGATGAGCTTGCGTCCGACGTACGCCGACTCGCCTCGCGTTCCGAAGCGCTGCGCGCCGAACCCGTTCGGCACGCCGCGGCGGCCGAGGACGTCGAGGATCGCTCGAGCGCGCGGCATCGCGGCGTCGACGTCCTCGACGTCGCGCACGACGACGACGAAACGGTTCCGCGTCAGGTCGCCCGGTCGCAGTGGCCGCGGCGCGCGGACGACGTCGAGCACTCGCGCTCGGTCGAGGTCGAGCGCTCGCAGCGACGCCTCGGCGCGGGCCGGAGCGCTGACCCATTGGCTCGTGACCGCATCGGCGTCCTTGTATCCCGCGCATCCGAGATCGCGCGACGGCACGCCGAGCTTCGACGCCAACCGCCGCAAGAGTTCGGGCGTCGACATCCGCCGCTTCTCGATGAACGCATGCACGTAGTCGCCGTCGCCGTCGGGACGCGCGCGCTCTTCGACGACGACGAAGTCCTCCGGCACGGCCCGGATGCGGCCGCCGATCCCCGGCAGTTCGTGGGTCAGGAAAGGTCCGGGCGCGAGGAAAGCCATGTCGCTCCGACGGAGAACGCTCGATCGCCGCGGAGACGCTCGCGACAGCGGGCGCAGACCCTACCAGGGCGGCGCGTGGCCCGTTCACGAGGCCCGTGGTACAACCCGAGGGTTCAGGCAAACCGGCGACGATCGGCATCCCCGTCGCCGGACACGACTCCACACCGAGGTTTCGAGGAGGCTCCATGCATCGCTCGCTTCGACACGTCCTGCTCGCGTGCGCGACCGTCGCGACCGCTCCGCTCGCGGCCCTGGGTCAGAACATGGCCCTCGACGTCGTGGGAGGAGGCGTCGGCCAAACCTTGACCGTGACGGTCAGCGGCCCGCCCAGCGCGCAGTACCTGACGATCATGTCGCTGACGACCGGACCGACCGCGCTCCCCGCTCCGCACATCGCGTCGCTCGACGTCGGCTTCGAACTGCTCGACCTGTCGGTGTCGATCCCGGGCTTCCTCGGCGTGCTGCCGCCCGGCGGCTCGATCGCGCTGCCGCTGCCGGTGCCGAACGTGCCCGGCATCGACAACCTGAACCTGAACTTCCAGAGCGTGCGGATCGACTTCGGCACGACGATCGCCCAGAAGTCGAACCTGTGGCGCGTGACGTTCGATCTGCCG
>JAEUIB010000157.1 GCA_016795255.1 Planctomycetota bacterium | reverse complement strand
GGCGTCAACTGGACGCAGTCAGCGTCGATCGCGCCTGGCGAGCACTACTTCTACGGCAACGCCCTCGCGGTCCATCCGACCAACGCGCTGGAGGCGGTCGTCGGTGGCTCGGGGTACAGCAATCCGGGCGTCTACCGCACGATCAACGGCGGACAGACGTGGACGCCGTTGCTGTCGGGCTTGCCGCAGACGCACGTCTACGACCTCGCGTACGACGCGAAGGGCGACGTCTACGCGGCGACCGAGACCGGCGCGTGGCGGTGGATCCGCGGCAGCGGTCAGTGGGTCGATCTGCTCGGCGGCGTCGCGCCGATCACGACGTACTGGTCGGTCGAGCACGTGCCCGGCAAGGGCGTCATGCGCTTCGGCACGTACGGTCGCGGCATCTGGGACTACGCGATCCCCGCGTGCTCCGGCAGCGCCGTCGCGCTCGGCACCGGTTGCCCGGGCAGCGGCGGCTTCGTGCCGGCGCTCGCGCTCGGCGGCTGCCCGTCCCCGGGCTACGACGTCACGTTGTCCATCACCGGCGCGCTCGGCAATTCGACCGGCGTGTTCGTGTTCGGGCTCGGCACGCAGAGCCCGCCGCTCGGCTCGGGGTGCTTCCTGCACGCCGCGCCGCTGTTGCCGATCTCGTTGAGCTTGCCGCTCGCCGGTTCCGGCGCCGGCAACGGCGCGCTGGTCGTTCCGACGACGCTGCCGCTGACGATCGGCACCGGTCAGTTCGCGATGCAAGTCCTCGTGCTCGACCCCGGCGTCGCGCAGGGCTTCTGCGTCACCAACGCGCTGACCGTGACCATTCAGTAGTCCGAGCACCGAACGGTAGTCCGAGTTCCGAACTCCCCACTCCGACGTCGCGCCGACGACGACACCCACGGATCCGCAGCCGGAGCCTCGTCGCTCCGAGGAACGTCGAGTCGATGTCCCATCCGTCCGCTCTCTCCCTCGTTCGCGGTCGCGCCGTTGCCGCCGTGATCACGTTCGCGGCTCTCGCACTCGGCGGCTGCGGCGACGACGATTCCGCTGGCGGGACGCCGCGCTTTCCTCGTGCGACGCAGCGCTCGCTGCGCTTGCTCGATCACGTCGATCGCGCGACCGTGTCCGGCATGGACGCGCTCGACCGCATCGCGCTCGCCGACGCGAACGCGAAGCCGCTCGAAGAGCGCATCGTTCCCGAGAGCAGCGAGCCGAACCATCCGGTCGTCCGCTCCGATTCGCTGTGGCAGTTCGTGAAACGGGACGCCGCGATCGAGTCGGCGGACGCTCCGCCGCCGATCGCGATGCTCGTGTTCGCGTTGCCGACGGACCGACCGGTGCGTCTGCAGGTCGTGCCGCGCGACGGCGCGATCCCGCGCGTGTTCGCATTCCGCACGCAGCGTCCCGCCGACAACGTCGAGCTTCGCGACGCGGTCGCCGCGGAGCGCGTCGTCCGCACCGGCGCGAAGCAGATGTTCTGGCTCGATCGTGCGTCGTCGCCGAGCTCCGGCGACGGGCCGATCCTCGAATCTCCGCTCGATCGCGATCCACAGTTCCCGACCGTCGTCGTCGGCGTCATCGACGGCGCGGGCGCGCGCGTCCGCATCGTCGCCGATTCGACCCTCGGCGCGCGCTTGCGGCAGATGCGGATCCAAGGCGCACCGAACCACGTCGCGCGTGCGGCCGTCGCGAACGACGCGCGCGAGTCGATCCTGCTGCCGCCGACGGCGGCCGTCGAATGGGCGATCGATCTGCCCGCCGATGCGGTCGCGGTGACCGGCGCGGTCGGTCAGTTCTTCGCGGGAACGCCCGCCCCGACGCAGATCGCGCTCAGCGTGCATGTGGGCGACGACGCCGTCGGCACGGCGGTGCAGGCGACCACGGATGCGTGGGCGCCGATCCGCGTCGAGTGCGCGAAGTTCGCCGGCCGCTCGGTCAAGATCCGCGCCAGCGTCGTCCGCGACGCGAACGTGCAGACGCAGATCTCGGTGCTGGCGGAGCCGCGCATCGCGCTGTCGCCGTCGGGCGCGGAGTCGGCTCCGGACGTGCTGCTCGTGTCGCTCGACACGATGCGATTCGACGCCGACCGGCTGGCCGGCGACGGGATCTCCGTCACGCCGGCACTGCGCGCGCTGGAGCGCGAGGCCGTCGTGTTCGACCAAGCGACCGGCGCGTCGTCGTGGACGTTGCCGTCGCATGCGGCCGCGTTCACCGGGCTCTACCCCGACCGGCTCGGTACGACGACGACCCACAGCTCGGTCCCGGACGGTGCGCGACTGATCGCCGAGGACTTCCGCGCCGCGCACTACGACACCGCCGCGTTCATCTCGGGCGGGTTCGTCGGCGAGGCGTTCGGCTTCGCGCGCGGCTTCGACCGGTTCGTCGACGCCGATCCGGTGTCGCTGGCGCGCAAGGGCCGCAAGGTCGACGCGCGCTACACGGCGTCGATCACGCGCAGCGAGAACTCGCGGCGCGAGGTCGTCGAGTGGGTCGCGGCCGGATCGCCGATCGACGGACCGCCGCGATTCGTGTTCCTGCATACGTACGCGGCACACGGCTACGACGCACCGAACG
>JAEUIB010000142.1 GCA_016795255.1 Planctomycetota bacterium | reverse complement strand
GACGAACCTCGTCGCCGCATCGACCTGCACGACCACCCCGGTTCCGCCGGGAGCATCGCTGCTCGGATGCAATCCGAACACGTTCGGCGACCCGGGCGTCCTCGCGGGCACCGCGTACACGCCGCCGACGGCTCCGGTCGGCCTCGGCAACAACCCGCCCGGTCACCTCGGCGGACCGACGCCGATCCCGGGCATCAACGAAGGCTCGACCGGCTCGACCGCCGGGCAAGGCAACCCGAACACGCTGTTCGGCTCGGGCTTCGAAACCGTCGTCAAGACCTCGTCGGGCGATCCGCGCTTGGTGCGTGCGCCGAAGGTCGGCTCGGTCGGCGACATCGCGATCGGTGACTTCCTCGACACGCTGTTCTTCGACACGACGAATCCGTTCGCCGTCACCGGCCTGCACGCCTCGGCGAACGGCTCGGCGTTGAACCGCAACTCGATCTCCGACCCGCCGACGCCGAACCCGCCGCCGCTGGCGTTCCAGGTCGGTCTGCCGCCGGTCGACGTCGTGTTCTCGAAGCAGGACCTGCTGAAGCCGGCGTTCGTGATCGAAGGCGACGAAGTCTTCCCCGCGATCCAATCGCTGTTCGGCAAGCTGCACCTGATCCAGAACACGGCCCCGAGCTTCGGCCAGGGTGACCGGCTGCCGACGATCCCGCAGGCCGGCCCGCAGAAGGCGAGCTTCACGGCCGGCTCCGCGCCGTACGGCTCGCGTCAGCAGATCGGCAACTTCCTGTACGTGACCGATCGCGACAACGGCAAAGTCCAGGTGCTGAACAGCAACAACTTCTCGATCATCGACTCGCTGAAGTTGCCCGACCCCGAGGGCCTCGGACTCTCGCCCGATTCGCGCCGCCTGTACGTGTCGAACTACGGCGACGACACCGTGTCGATCGTCGGCGCCGATCCGTTCGGGCCGTTCTTCCACCAGGAGATCAACCGCCTGAAGACGGGCAACGGACCGCGCGCGGTCTCGGCGCAGTCCGACGGCGAAGACGTGTTCATCTGCAACTACCTGGGCAACTCGATCTCGATCCTGAGCCCGGTCACGCAGACGATCCGCAAGACGATCAGCGACGCGAACATCAAGCGCCCGGTGCGCGCGGTGTTGACGCCGCGGCAGTTGCTGACCGGTTGGACCGCCGGCATCTACTTCGGCTACATCCTCTGCAACCAGTCGCAGCAGGTCGTCGTCTACGAGTCCGGCCCGTCCGGCACGACCGGCATCGGCTTCGACGACGTGCGCTGGGTATCGACCGGCACGTACAAGGACATCCGCGGCGGTTGCTACGACCCGGGCTCGTACCCGGGAGCCGTCGTCGGCATGTCGGGCGGCGTCTACCTCGCGCACCGCGATCCGGACACCGGGATGCCGATGGTCAGCCGCATCTGCTTCACGGCGCAACAGCCGGCGCCCGGTCCGCAGCCGATCCTGAAGCTCGCGGGCAACACCGCGTCGGCGACGGACCGCGCGTTCACGAAGGTCGCGACCTGGGGCGGACCGCTGGTCCCGTTCAATCAGCGGCTGAACTACGGCGGTCAGGACCAGGCGCCGTACGACGTCGCGCTGGCCGACTTCCGCACGCAGGACTTCTTCAGCACGAGTCCGCTGGTGACGCCGACGAACTTCGGTTCGTTGACCGGTCTGCAGTCGGCGAACGCGACGAGCATGAACAACCGGTCGCCGATCCGCATCGTCCAGGGCGCGCCGATCCAGGCGAACTACGCGGACCGCATGTACGTGTCGTTCCCCGGTGACGACGTGATCGAGGTGCTCGACGCGAACAACGCGGGCATCAAGCTGAACACGATCACGGGCGCCCCGCGCGTCGCGTCGCTGACGACGTTCTGGGACTGATCGACTCCACGAGAGTCCGACCCCGACCGCGAGCGGGTGTCCGGCGAAATGCCGGGCATCCGCTCGCTGGCTCTTCCGTTCCCCTCGCCGCGCCGTCTAGAGTCCGCCGCGTCGAGTGTGAGAACGATTCGAGTTCAAGGCAGGGGCCTCCATAGGGACAGGGCACCACCGAAGGGAACCCCCGCGACCGTTCCGGGAAGACACGGCGCGACATCGAGCAGCAGGGATTCGCGCCGCCAACGGTCGCGACAGGTGGACGACCTGCGCGAGGGGAACGCTCATGCGTTCAGTGAAGCGTCTCGTCGGCGCCATCGGCGTCGTCGTGTCCGTGGTTTCGTCGGCGATCGCAGCCGGAGGCAGTGGGTTCGCGAACAAGCCGGGCGGCGGACCCGACGACCCGGTGATCGTCATCGCCGCGAGCAAGGTCGTCGACGTCGCGAATCCGTTCGAACTCGGCCAGATCGTCTCGCGGACCGAGCCGCAGGCGAACGGCTCGTATCGGTTCGACGCGACGAGCGACCGCTTCGGCGTCACCGACCTGCCGCCGACGCTGCCGCCGACCGCCGCGGGAAGGAATCAGTTCATCCGCATCACGTTCCCGTTCGCGATCCACGCGGCGAAGGCGCGCAAGTCGCTCGTCCGCGTGAAGGCGCAGTACGCGGCGACGTCGTACCTGACGCCGAACCTCGAGATCACGGATCAGAACGGCCAACACATCGCCGGCATCCCGATCATCAACGGACGCGACCCGTTCAACATGAAGGTGTTCAACACGGTCGGCTTCCCGCAGTGGCTCGACTCCAACGGAAAGAACGTGCTCGTCGGGAAGAACCAGTTCGTCTACGTCGCGTCGCTGCCGACCGACACCGAGCTGCAGTCGATCGCCGCGTTCGGCGGCACGCCCGGCGATCCGCAGACGGTCGCGCCGACGATCGACGAGATCCGCATCCGCCTGCACAAGGTGAAGAACATCACCGTGAACGGCTTCTGGGTGCTGAAGGTCGGCGACGCGAACGGACTCCCTCGCGCGCCGGGCACGCTGACCGTCACGTCGATCCAGGCGAAGACGCCGCTGTCGCCGGCGCAAACGACGCCCGCCGGACTCGAGCTCGTGCAGAGTTACTCGCGGTACGTCGTGACGTTCTCCGAGCCGGTCGTTCCGCGTTCGGTCGGCATGTCGGCCGCGTTCGCGAACGAGTTCAACGCGCAGAATCCGCCGATCCCGTGGCTCTACAGCGGCAACCTGAACATCGTCCCGAACCCGGACAATCTGCTCGTTCCGCTGAGCCCGAACTTCGCCGTGTCCACGTCGCCGAACGCGATCACGTCGTTCAACATCCCGTTCGACGTCCGACCGATCAACCCGAACAACTTCTCGCAGTTCGTCGTCGAGCCGCTGCTCGATCTGCAAGGCGACGTCGACGTGACGTTGACGGCGTTGCGGATCTCGCAGAACCAAGCGCCGACGAACGACGTCGCGAACCCCGTGTCGTCGTCCGCGCCGACGACGCTGTACGACGTGCCGTTCGACGACGCCGCGTCGGCATCGAAGTCGTTCCACACGAGCGGATCGCAGGCGTTCGTCAACGCGCCGGTCTCGCCGCAGGCGATCTACTTCACGCCGCTGTCCGGAACCGGCTTCGGCGTGCTGAACCTCGACGGCAGCGGCTACGAGACGAACGACCCCTCGACGTCGAAGGTGCTGTTGCTGACGAACCTGTTCTGGGCGACGTCGTGCTCGACCGGCGTCACGCTGCCGGGCTCCGCGTTGTTCGGGTGCAATCCGAACACGTTCGGTGATCCGGGACAGATCGGCGGAACTCCGGTGCTGCCGACATCGCCGATCGGACTCGGCGGCAATCCGGTCGGACACCTCGGTGGGCCGACTCCGCTCGCGGGCGTCAACGAAGGCTCCACCGGATCGACGGCGTCCGGAGGGAATCCGAAATCGCTGTTCCCATCGGGCTTCGAGACCGTCGTGCGCAATTCGAAGGGCGACGCACGGTTGATCCGAGCTCCGGTCATCGGCTCGGTCGGCGATGTCGCGATCGGTGACTTTCTCGACACGCTGTTCTTCGACACGCAGAACCCGTTCGCGGCGTCCGCGCTGCACCAGTCGGTCGTGAACGGCACCGCGACCAACCGCAACTCGATCTCGGATCCGCCGGTGCCGAACCCGCCGCCGCTGCAGATGGCCGTCGGCTTGCCGGCGGTCGACGTCGCGTTCAACAAGGTCGGATTGCTGAAGCCCGCGTTCGTGATCGAAGGCGCCGAGGTGTTCCCCGCACCCGGCGCGCTGCCGGGCCGACTGCATCTGATCCACGAGCCCGCGGCATCCGCCGGCGCCGGGGATCGCCTGCCCACGTTCCCGCACTCGGGACCGCAGGCCGCTAGCTTCACCGCCGGCGGCGCGCCGTTCGCGTCACGGCAGCAGATCGGCAACTTCCTGTACGTCACCGATCGCGACAGCGGGAAGGTCGTCGTGCTGAACAGCAACACGTTCGGCGTCGTCGACTCGATCAAGCTGCCCGACCCCGAGGGACTCGCGCTGTCCCCGGATCTGCGGCGCCTGTACGTCTCGAACTACGGCGACGACACGGTGTCGATCGTCGGCACCGATCCGTACGGCCCGTTCTTCCACGACGAGATCAATCGCGTGAAGACGGCGAACGGCCCGCGCGCGATCGTCGTCCAGGAGGACGGCGAGGACGTGTTCGTCTGCAACACGCTCGCGAACGCGGTGTCGATCCTCAGTCCGAAGACGCAATCGTTCCGCAAGGTCATCAAGGACCAAGGACTGAAGAAGCCGTGGAAGGTCGTACTGACGCCGCGGCAGCTCCTCACCGGCTGGACGTCCGGGATCTACTTCGGCTTCCTCATCGGCCAGCAGAGTTCGCAGGTGCTCGTCTACGAATCCGGGCCCGGCGGTCCGACCGGATACGGACTCGACGACATCCGATGGATCGCCGAAGGCCAGTACTCGAACATGCGCGGCGCGTGCTACGACCCCGGCACGTACCCCGGGTCGCAGGTCGGCTTGCAGACCGGGCTCTACGTCACGCACCGCGACGCGCAGACCGGGCTCGGGATGGTGACGCGCATCGCGTTCGTGAATCAACTGCCGCTACCGGGACCGATCCCGGTCGGCCTCGGCACGCTGCCGAGCAACCCGCAGACGCCGCTCGGCAACATCACGTTCCGCGTGTTCCAGCCGGTCGGCACGTGGGGTGGACCCCTGGTCCCGCTCGCGCAGAAGCTCAACTTCGCCGGCACGGACCAGCAGCCGTTCGACGTCGCATTGGCGGACTTCCGCACGCAGGACTTCTTCAGCACGAATCCGCTCGTCACGCCGACGAACTTCGGATCGCTGACGGGGTTGCAGTCGACGATCGCGGTGTCGCTGAACAACCGGTCGCACCTGCGCATCGTCCAAGGCGCGCCGATCTCGGTGAACTACGCGGACCGCATGTACGTGTCGTTCCCCGGCGACGATCGGATCGAGGTCCTCGACGCGAACTCCGCGGGCATCCGCGTGAACGCGATCACGGGTGTGCCGAAGGCCGGAGCTCTGACGACGTTCTGGGATTGACGGCGTTCGTCGCGGTGTCGCTCGCGCACGGCTCGAGCTCGCGCCCTTCTCCGCGCCGTTCTCCACACCCCTCTCCGCAAAAGATGCAGCGGACTCGGGGGCAGTGCATCAGCTTCGCGCAGCCGGACGCGGCGCGGCCGACGCCGTGCGCGGCGAGCGCCATGCCGAGGACCGGCGCGACGGCGTACAGCCACGCGCCGGTCCACTCGTCGGCGTGGAGCGCGGACGCCAGCGTCCGCGCGGGGTTCATGCTCATCCCCGACAGCGGGGACTCGAACGTGATGAAGATGCAGACCAGCGAGCCCGCGAGCCACGGCGTCCACGACGCGGTTCGCGGGGCGCGTTGGCTCATCAGCACGACCGCCATCATCAGGAACGCGATGACGAGCTCGCCGCAGAACGCGGCGGCGATGCCGCTCGGTCCGGGCACGGTCGCCGCGAAGCGCACGCTCGGTGCCTCGAGCAGTGTCGAGCACGCGAGACGCGCGACCGCGACTCCCGCGATGCCGCCGACGCACTGCGCCGCGACGTAGCCGACCGCGTCGACGGCGTCGATCCGGCCGAGCCGCAGGAACGCGAGCGTCACCGCGGGATTCATGTGCGCACCCGAACGCCGTCCCCACGGCGACGTGATCAGCAGGACGGCGGTCGCTCCCATCACGAGCCCGGCCGCGAATCGGCTCGGAAGTCCCGAGCCGAGCACCGCGCGCAACGGTGACGCATCGTGGCCGAACGCGACGGCGACGACGCACGCGACGAGCATGAACGTGCCGAGCGCCCACGCCTCGATCAGGTACTCCGGCCCATGCGCGACCCACCGGGCGATCGCGGAACGAGCGGCCGCCGACGAACGATCGGTCGCGTTCATGCGTGGTTCGTCGCCGCGAGGCGCGACGGGTCCGACGACGTACAGGCGCGCGGCATCAACAGCTTCGCGATCAGCGCGGTCCAGCCGGTCTGGTGCGCGGCGCCCAATCCCTCGCCGGTCTCGCCGTGGAAGTACTCGGGGAACGGCAGGCGGTCGGACCACAGCGCGTCGAGACGACGCCGCGGGTCCGTCCCGAAGACCGGCCGGTGACCGTCGGCGTCCCGTCGGAACACGTTCGCGAGTCGCTCGCCGATCGACGCGGCGACTCGATCCAGCGTCACGAACTCGCCGGAGCCGACCGGACACTCCGCGACGAACGCCTCGCCGAAGTAGTGATGGAACTTCTGCAGCGATTCGACGATCAGGTAGTTCAGCGGCATCCAGATCGGACCGCGCCAGTTCGAGTTGCCGCCGAACACTCCCGACGACGACTCGGCCGGCTCGTAGGCCACGCGGAACGTCTCACCGCCGACGTCGAGCGCGAACACGTCGGTCGCGTGCGCCTTCGACAGCGACCGCAGCCCGTAGTCCGACAAGAACTCGCGCGGGTCGAGCATGCGTCGCAGCAGCCGCTTCAGCCGCGTGTGGCACAGCAGCGACAGCAGGCGTCGCTTGCCGCGCCCCGGCACGTCCCATTGCGCCACCAGCGCCGCGAGATCGGGCCGATACGCGAGGAACCACTCGAGCCGCGCCTTGAACGACGGCACGCGATCGAGCAACTCGGGCTCGAGGGTCTCGACCGCGCACAGCGGGATCAACCCGACCATGCTGCGGACCTTCAGCGCGCGCGAGCCGCCGTCGGGCGGACACAGCACGTCGTAGTAGAAGCCGTCGTGCTCGTCCCACAGGCCGAGCTCGGACCCGCCGACCTGCGTCATCGCCTTCGCGATGTGCAGGAAGTGCTCGAAGAACTTGGTCGCGATGTCCTCGTACACCGGATTCCGCGTCGCGAGCTCGAGCGCGATGCGCATCAGGTTGAGCGCGTACATCGCCATCCAACTCGTGCCGTCGGACTGGTTGATCGTGCCGCCGGTCGGCAGCGGCTTGCTGCGGTCGAACACTCCGATGTTGTCGAGGCCGAGGAAGCCGCCCTGGAACACGTTCCTCCCGTTGGCGTCCTTCCGATTGACCCACCACGTGAAGTTCAGCATCAGCTTGTGGAACACGCGTTCGAGGAACGCGAAGTCGCCGGCGTGCCCGCTGCGCTTGCGGTCGATCTGGAACACGCGCCACGCGGCCCACGCGTGGACCGGCGGATTGACGTCGGAGAAGTTCCACTCGTAGGCCGGCAGTTGCCCGTTCGGATGCATGAACCACTCGCGCGTCAGCAGCACGAGTTGTTCCTTCGCGAACGCGGCGTCGACGAGCGCGAGCGGGATCGCGTGGAACGCGAGGTCCCACGCGGCATACCACGGGTACTCCCACTTGTCGGGCATCGACAGCACGTCCGCGTGGTTCAGGTGCTCCCATTCGGCGTTGCGGCCACGAGTGCGCTCGGGCGGCGGCGCGGGTTGCGCCGCATCGCCGGCCAACCAGCGGGGCACGTCGAGCTCGTAGTACTGCTGACTCCACAACAGTCCGGCGAGCGCTTGGCGTTGGATCGAGCGGTCCTGCGCGTCCGTCTGCTGCGAGAGCACGTCGTCGTAGAACGCGTCGCACTCGCGCCGACGCTGGTCGACGACGTCGTCGAAACCGACGAACGGCCGTGGGCGGGACTTCTTCGACAGGCGGACGCGGACGACCACCGTGGCGCCCGCCGCGATGTCGTGCACGCTCCAGAAGCCGGCCTTCGTGCCGCGCGACGTCGCTGCGATCGCACCGCGATCCCCGCGCACGATCACGTCGTGGAACGCGTCCTTCTTCGGTCCCGCGGCGCCGTCGACCCCGAAGCAGCGCGCGACGTTCGTGTCGTTCTCGGTGAACAGCGTCTCGCGCGCTCCCTCGGCGTCCGCGTGCCAAGTTCCGAGCGTCGCGTGGCGAGCTTCGACGCCGCCGTCGACGGCGATCAGTTCGGGGCGTTCGCCGTCGTCCCACGACCACGTGTTGCGGAACCACAATTGCGGCACGACGTGACACGTCGCGGCGTCCGGTCCGCGATTCGTCACGCGGACGCGCATCAGGAGGTCGTCGGGGTCGGCCTTCGCGTACTCGACGACGACGTCGAACACGCGGTCCTCGTCGAGGACTCCGGTGTCGCGGAGCTCGAACTCGCGATCCGAACGCGATCGGCGCGCGTTCTCCGCGATCAGGCGTTCGTACGGGAACTCGGCTTGCGGGTACGCATACGCCATCCGCAGATAACTGTGCGTCGGCGTCGCGTCGAGGTACGCGTACTCCTCCTTCACGTCCTCGCCGTGATTCCCCTGCGCGTTCGTCAGGCCGAAGAACCGCTCCTTCAGGATCGGGTCGCGCCCGTTCCACAGCGCGAGCGCGAGGCACAGCCGCTGCTCGCGATCCGAGATCCCGGCGATCCCGTCCTCGCCCCATCGATACGCGCGACTGCGCGCGTGGTCGTGGGACAGGTAACTCCACGCGTCGCCGTGCTCCGAGTAGTCCTCACGCACGGTGCCCCATTGGCGCTCCGAGACGAACGGACCCCACGCCCGCCAGGGCGAACTCATCGACGGGGATGCGAGAAGACGACGGTGCTCGGGCGTCGGCGACATGGACTTGCCCCGGATCGAAGGACGGTGGAGTCCTTCGATACGCCGGGAGCCAGCGGGTTTCCGCGGAGCTCGCTCCCAGTCGACTTCGACTCAGTCCGCGCTTTCAGCCGTCGTTGCTCGGTTCCAACAGACGAAGCGCGCGATGTCGACGGAACCCATCGACGCGATCACCGCGCCGTGGTCGAAGCCCGCGAAGCGATCGCCGAACGCGCGCAGGGCCTCGCCGTCACCGTTCGCACCCTGCGGGTACACGACGCGCCGGCCGCCGCCCTCGAGCACCCACCACACGTCGGGCTCGAACGGGCCGCGATCGTTGGTCTCGATCGCGATCGAGTCGACGTCCGTCCACGCCATCGCCGCGACGTTGCCGCGGCCGTCGACGACGCGGATGCCGAGATCGTCGGTCGTCACGTCGATGCGGTGCTCGACCATCAGTCGCTCTCGCTTGGCCTGCTGGAGTGCGTGCCACCAAGCTTTGACGCGCTGCCACACGGTGTGCTCCGACTGCGCGAACTCGCATCCGCGCTGACGTCGATCCTGATCGTCCGGGACGGTCGCGCATCCCGACCGCTACCGACGGCGCTCAGAACGCCGAGGCACCCGCCGCCGCGACCGCGTGATCCTGTTCGCCCGAGCCGCCGCTGACGCCGATCGCGCCGACGACCTTGCCGTCCTTCTTCAGCGGGATGCCGCCGGCGAAGATCATCACGCGGCCGTCGTTGCTCGCGTGGATGCCGAAGAACTGGTTGCCCGACTGGCTGTGCGTCGCGAGATCCTTCGTCGCGATGTCGAACGCGCGCGACGTCCACGCCTTCTTGATCGAGATGTCGACGCTGCCGAGCCACGCGTTGTCCATGCGGACGTGCGCGACGAGATTGCCGCCCGCGTCGGCGACCGCGATGTTCATCGGCTGGCCGATCTCGGCGGCCTTCTTCTCGGCGGCGGCGATCACACGGCGGGCATCGGCGAGGGAAACGGACATCGGGAACTCCTGTTCGGAAAGGGCGAGCCGAAAGCGCGGAGTTCTACCCGAGTCGACGGAACCGTGCTCCGGTCAGTCGATCGTGACGACGACTTCGCCGTGAACAGGAACGACGACCGTCGCGGAGCGGGCGCGCTCGCGGAGCGTCCTGATGCGGAACGTCCACGTGCCGGCAGGAACCGACCACCGCATCGACGCGATGTCGCGAGCCGCGAGGCTGGACGATGGCACTCCGAGCGGAACGCCGTTCGCATCGACCACGTCGAGCACGACCGCGACGTCGGGTCGGGCTTCGAGCCACGGCATCGCGAGCCCGACGTTGCGCGGGTTCTTCGGCGCGAGCGTGACCTCGGTCGACGCTCCGGAGTTCGTCGTCACCTCGACGTCGCAGCTCCCGAGCGACGGATCGGACATCCGCAGTCGGACCCGGCCGACCGGCAACCCATCGAGCACGAAGCGGCCCGATTCGTCGAGCGTCACGTCGCCGACGCGCCAGCCGTGCTCGTCGTACGCGACGACGTTCGGGAAGTACGGCCCGACGATCGGCGCCTCGACACGTCCTTCGATCCGCGCACCCTTGGTGAGGCGCACGACGAACGGATCGGGTGGGTCGCCGGCTTCGACGTCGACGTCGGGGACGACGCACGGCGCGTAGCCGTCCGCCGCGACGACGACGTCGAACACGCCCGACCGCGTGAGCATCGTCCACGACGTGCCGCTGCCGCGCGACGTCGACTGCGCGAACGGGAGCACGTGCCCGGCGCCGACGACGGCGGTCGCGAAGCGCGCGATCGGCGAACCGGTGGACGCATCGACGGCGCGGACACCGACCCAAGCGATGCGGTCGCGCCACGCGTCGAGGTCGACCTGCAACGTGATCTCGGACGCGAGGTCCACGACGCGCGCGGACGCGAGCAACCCACTGCTGGACAACGCAGCGACGTGGATCGAGTCGGATGGCCACGTGCGCGGCAGCGTGATCGCCGCACGGGAATCCGAGGCGCCGATCGTCACGACGCCTTGGTTCGCGTCGACGAGCTCGCCGCCGTGTGCGAAGCGCCACAGCTCGACATCGCTCGCGACATCGAACACCGTGCGCGGATCGAACGGCATGGCGACGACCGAGAACGCGGAGCAGTGGATCGAGCGGCCGAACGAGAACAGGCCGGGGCTCGGCTCGTCGACCTCGACCATCGACGAGAGGTCGTCGCCGTCCGCGTCGACGACGCGGACGTGCACCACGCGAGCTCGCTCGAGCTCCACGTCGACGACGGCCTGATCCGGACCGATCGCATGGTCCTCGTCGAAGTACCCGTTCGCTTCGACCGCGACGAACCCACCACGTGCGGGGAAGACATCGAGCGCGAGCGTGCCGTGCTCGTCGGTCGTGTGCGTGCCGAGCGAAGGGAACAGTTCGAGCGCGACGCGCTGGACGTCCACGCGCGCGCCGGCGATCGGCCGGCCGTCGACCTCGTCGACGACGCGGATCGTGACCGAGCGCGACGGATCGAGCACGACCGAGATCGGGCCGCGCGCGATGCGCTCGAGATCGACGTCGTCCAGGACGGTCGGGACGTACCCCGCTGCCGACACGATCAACGCGAGCTCGTCGTCCATCGGCAGGAAGCGGAATCGACCGTCGTCGGCGATCGGGAGCGCACCGAACGCGAACGAGCCCTCGCGGTCGGTCGTCGTCGAGCGCGACTGGTTCGGCGTGACCTGACCCGGAGCGCCGAGGTCCGAGAAGTTCGCCGCCGGCGCGGAGGCGCTGAGGACGTCGACGCGCGCGCCCTCGATCGGCGCTCCCGACGGATCGTGGACGATGCCGCGCAGGTCGACGTCGAGACGACGGCGCAGCGTCGGCGTCGCGACGGTGTCGCCGTCCGGCTCGACGACGACGCGGACTCCGTCGACGAAGAAGCCCGGAGCGCGAGCCATCACGACTCCGGAGCCGACGACTCCGGCGACGACGAACGTGCCGTTCGTATCGGCGATCGCGCGGGCCGCCAAGGGTTCGGCCGTCCGCAGCAAGTCGTCGAACGACGCCCAGCCGCGCGCCTGCGGTCCGGTGCCGAGGTCCGGTGCGAGCGCCAGCACTTCGGCGCCGGCGATGGCTCGCCCGTCGGTGTCCTCGACGCGGCCGAGGACGGTGCCGGCCCGGATCATTTGCAGCGCGCAGGTCGCGTCACCGTCGACGTCGATGCGAGGGCCAGGACCGAACACGTCGTCGAGTGCGTCGGGGCCTCCGAGCGCATCGATCGCCGCGGCCATCGACGTCTCGACGAACAGCGTCGCGTAGGCGAGGCAGGCGCTGCCGTCGGCCGCGGCCGCGCGCAGCAAGAACGGACCCGGCTCCAGGCCTCGCAATGCGAACGCGCCCGACGCATCGGTCGTCGCGCGCACGACCTGCAACGAGTCGACGAGGTCGCCGGCACGTCGGAGCTCGAGCAGATCGTCGATCGCGAGACGAGTTCCGACCGCGACGACGGTCGCGCCGATCGCCGGTTCGCCGCCGGGCATCGACACCGTTCCGCGCAGCGTCGCGCCGGACTCGCTCTCGGTTCGGGTCGCAGCGTCGCGCGCGGTCGGCGCCGCGGGATCGACGAGCGCGGTGGTCGGTCGCGGCTCCGGGTCGACGCGAACCACGGGGCGGCCGAGCGGCTCGGCCGGCCTCGACCACCAGAGCCAACCGAGCGGGACCGCCAGCACCAACGTCGCCACGGCGACGATGGCCGCGACTCCGACCGACGACTTCGCCGTCGCCGTCAGCGGCGCGATCGCGACGCACCACGAGCGTCGATCGCCGCCGTACCGCGCATCGAGGGCTTCGCGCAGCTTGGCGAGTCCGCGCTTCTCGCGCGTGCGCGCCGTCTCGACCGGGATCGCGAGGATGCGCGCGATCTCGCGCGGCGGCAGGTCCTCGTAGAACCGCAGCAGCAGCACGTCGCGGTACGGTTCGTCGAGTGCCAGCACGGCCGCCACCACGTCGCGACGAATCGCCTCGCGCGCGACGATGTCGGCCGTCGACGGCACCGCGTCGCGGCGAGCGGTCGCGAGCTCTCGACGCTCGCGCCGGCCATCCGCGCGTGCCTTCGCCCGCACGAGGTTGCGCGCGACGGTCGCCAACCAGCCGCGCGGGCTCGCGTGATCCCGCGGCGGATGCGCGAGCGCGGTGCGCCACGTGTCCTGCTCGAGGTCGGCGGCCGCATCGGCGTCGAACACGAGGCTGCGCGCGAGTCCGCGGAGGAACTGCGCGTGCGCCAAAAGAGCCGTCGCGTCGCGAAATGAAGGGTTCATGGGATCGGCCACGTGGAGCTCCGGCATTCCACCCGGGAACGGGTGGTTGCGGGAGGAGTGCCGCGGTCCGCGGAATCGGTTCACTTGATTCGATCGAGATCGAGGGACCCGCGGCGCGGCCCCCACGGCCAGGCACGGGGACAGGTGCGCCGCCTGTCCCCGCACCTGTCCCCGCGCCTGTCCTGGGGACTGTCCCCGCGCCTGTCCCCGTGCCTGTCCCCGCGCCTGTCCCCGCGCCTGTCCCCGTGACTGTCCCCGACCTGACCCTCAGCGCGGCCCGACCTGGACCTCGACTCCGTCCGTCCCCGCGGGCGTGACCTCGATCGGCACGTCCTGGCGCTCGACGCCGATCGCGCCGATGCCGACCGGCAGCCACGCGAACTCGAACGAGCCGTCGGCGGCGATCCCCACTGCGGCGCGGACGGTCGTGTCGCCCGACCGGCCGGCGTAGCGCACGATCTGCATCCACGGTTTCCGATCGCCGACGATGCGCCCCCGCACCGTGCCGCCGCGGAAGCTCCGATCGACGACGTCCGTGGCCGAGCCCGCGACGCGCACCGGGATCTGGAGGCTCAGTGACCCGAAGCGTTCGAAGCCGTCGCACTCGACGAACATCGTCGCGGGACCGTCGGACCACGCATCGAGTTCGAACGTGCCGTCGGCGGCCACGGCGCCGGTCGAATGACCGCCCGCCTCGACGGCGAGCTCGACGCGAAGGGGCGCCATCGGCGCGTCCTCGAACCGCACCGAGCCCGTCACGCGCCGCAGGACGTCGTCGACGATCAAGTCCAGCACGGTCACCTGGCCGTCGACGACGACGCAGTTCGACGGCAACGAGTCGTCCTCCATCGTGCGCGGCACGTCCGCCGAGCGCTGCAGATCCGTTGTGAACTCTTCGAACCACGGTCGCACGAGCCAAGGCCCGGGACTGCGATGCTCGAAGCGGAACCGGCCCTCGCCATCGCACCGCGTCGTGTCGGGATACGCGTCGCCGCACGACGCGACGACGATCGCGCCGACGCACGGCGTCCCGTCCGCGCGCGAGCATCGACCCTCGATCACGCCGCCCGCCGACAACACGATCGTGCGCTCCTGATCCGGCGTGAACGACGACCGCGCGAACGTCGCCGGCGCGAATCCGTGGGCGTCCACGCGCAGGAATCCGCCGTGCGGTCGCGCCGCCTCGATGCGGAACCGGCCGTCGGCGTCGGTGGTCGCGCGCGTCTCACCGCGCTGCAGCGTCGCCGGCAATCCCTGCACCATCGGCCGCAATCCCTCGAGCGGAGCGGCTTGTTCGAGGACCCGCGCGCCCGCGATCGGCTCCCCCATCGCGTCGACGACGCGCCCTCGCAGCCACGGCGTCGGCACGAGCACGACGTCGATCACCGCCGGTGGCGCCGCCGCGTCGAACGGCCCGACGGACTGCGGCGCGTGGTGTTGCGTCGCGATGCTCAGGTGGAAGATGCCCGTCAGTCCGGGAACCGTCACGGTGCCGTCGTCCCTGAGCCCGATCCCACGCAGCGAGTACGCCTCGTTGCCGTACGCGTCGACGTCGATCGTGTCGATCCGCGCTCCGGTCGCATCCGTCACGCGCAACGTCAGCGCCTCCGGCGGTCGCAGCGTCAGCACCACGTCGCGCGCGCCGCTCGGGACGTCGCGGACGATGCACGAGCCCGCGTCCACGTCCAGCGCCGTCGCTGCCAGCACCCATGGCCCAGGCGACGGGCAGTACGCGACGAACGATCCGTCCGCAGCGATCTGGTCGACGAACGAGTGAGCCTCGGCCGGCCCGGCCCGCGTCGACAGGTCGATCATCACGTCGCCGTACGGCGTGCCGTCGGCGAGTCGCACGACGCCTTCGATCGTGTCCTCGCGCGCGTACGGTTCGAGCACGACGACGACGTCGAGTCGCTCCGCGCCGGCGACGAGTTCGATCCGTCCGCTCGACGTGCATCGCGTGTCGGCGGTCGTCGCCCACACCTCGCACGCGCCCGGCGGCACCGCGGCGAAGCGGAACGCACCACGCTCGTCCGAACGCGTCCACGCGACGCCGCCCGCCGGACCGAACAGGCGCAGATCGCCGTCCGACCACGCTCCGTCCGGTGGCGGATAGACGCCGACCGCGGCTTTTGCGACGGTGTTCCCGGCGCGGTCGCGGACGACTCCCGCGATGACTCCGGCGCCGGTCAGCACGCGATCGCCGAGCTCGATGCGCGCGTCGGCCTCGACGCGGACGTTCTCGATCCACGGCGCGTAGCCGGCGCGTTCGCTCTCGAGCACGATCGCGTGCGAGCCGTCGTCGCTCGGCTGCACGCCGAGCTCGTCGAGCGCGTCGTCGGTCGTCCACGTGAACACGCCGTCGACGTCGGTCGTGCATGGCCGCGCATCGATCGCGAAGCCGCCGGCGCGCAGCACCGTCTTCAGCGACGTGCGCCGCCACGCCGGATGGGCGCGCCGCACCGTCGCTCCGGCGACGGGGTTGCCGGCGGTATCGATCAAGCGACCGCGAACGCTCGCGCCTCCGCGCGCCGGATCCTGCGTCGACGTCGCGGCCGGCATCGGAGTTCGCTCCGACGACGGAATGCGGTCGCTCGTCGGCTCCGGGTCCGCGCGGACTTCGGCCGCGGCGGACTCCGTCGATTCGCTCGGGGAGATCACCGTCGACGTCGGAGCCACGTCGTCGCGTCCCACGATCCACCACGCCGCGAGTCCGATCACCGACACCGCGATCGCCGCTTTCCATGCCGTCGTCATGAGCACCGTCCCGATCGCGCCACCCGCGGCGCTGGCCGTCGCCGTGGTCGCCGACGTCGCAGCGACGCCCGCGAGCCCCGCGAGGCCGGCCCTGTCCCCGCCGCGCTCGAAGTGCTCGCGCAGACGCGCGCGAGCACGCTTCAACCGCGTGCGGATGGTGTCGATCGGAACTCGTTGCCGATGCGCGGCCTCGGCGGGCGTCAGCCCTTCGAAATGCACGAGCAGCACCGTGCCGCGATACGGCTCGTCGAGTTCGAGCACCGCCGCGACGACGCGCCTTCGCAACTCCTCGCGCTCGAGGACTTCGTGCGCAGTCGGCGGCGGTTTGCCCGGCGTGACGTCGAGCACGAGCCGTTCGCGCCGCGTTCGCGTCCGCACGATGCCGAGCGCGAGGCGTCGCGCCACCGTCGCGAGCCACGCCGTGAACCACGGCGACGGCTCCGGCGCCTGCGTCAACGCGATGCGATAGGTCTCCTGGACGACGTCGTCGACGTCCGCGTCGTCGCACAGGATGCGACGCGCGATCGACCGGACGAACCGATCGTGGGTCATCAACAGTTCGAGATCGAGCTGCACCATCGCCCTCGCAATGCGCGAGACCCACGTCCGGGGTCGAGATTCTGCCCGACCGGCGAAAAAAAGCGGGGATTCGACTGTCCCGTTCGCATCCTCGTCCGCCGTGAGGGCGTGCGAACCATGGATCCGACCACCCACGAGCTGGCTGCGACTCTCGTGCTCGAGCACGAGGCCGGGCTGCGCCGCTACCTGAGGTTCCTCCGGTGCCCGGAGGCCGACGCGGACGACGTCTTGCAAGACGCGTTCGTCGCGTTGCTGCGCGCGCCCGATCCGCCGACGGTGCACGCGCGGCAGGCGGCTTGGCTGCGCCGGGCCGCGAAGCACCGCTGGATCGACCAACTGCGCCGCGGCCGACTGTTGCCGCGCGCGACGACCGACGTCGACGCGCTGGACGCGGAGTACGGACGCATCGCCGCCGACGACGACGCCGACGCGTGGCTCGACGCGCTGAGGAGTTGCGTCGACGCGCTCGAAGCCAAGGCGCGCCTCGTCGTCGAGCGCATCCATCGCGACGGGCGACCGCTCGCCGCCATCGCCGCCGAGCTCGTGCTGTCGACGTCCGGCGTGAAGTTCCTCCACACCCGCGCCAAGCAGGCGCTGCGCCGCTGCATCACCGCGAAAGGCCGATCATGAACGAATCCCGATGGACGTGCTCCGATCACGCGATCGAGTGGGGACTGGGCGAGCTGTTCTCGACCGGTCCGGCGTCGAGCCTCGTCGAGCGCGTACTGGTCGCACTCGAATCACCCGTTCGCGCCCGGACCACGCGCGCGCTGCCGTCGTGGCGCGTCGTCGGTGCGGTCGCCGCCGCGGTCGTCGTCACGCTCGCGGTCGTCTACCTGCGCCGCGATCCGCCGGTCGTGCGCGTCGCGGCGACTCCGACGGAGGAAGGGGATCGTTCGAGCGGGGTCGAT
>JAEUIB010000131.1 GCA_016795255.1 Planctomycetota bacterium | reverse complement strand
TCCGCGGAACCACGGGCGTGACGCTTCCGGTTCGCGATCGAGCGGCGCCATCGTCATGAGTCCGACCACGTCGAGGTGACGTGCGGCTGCTGCCGCCCGCGCGAGCGGTCGCACGGCTTCCGGTGAACAGCCGCTCTTGCTCGCTTCACCGCTGACGTTCACCTGCAGCAGGATGCGCGGGCGGACGCCTTCCTCGTGCGCGATGCGGTCGATGCGCGTCAATAGATCGATGTCGTCGACCGAGTGGATCCACGGGAACAGGTTCAACGCGCGACGCACCTTGTTCGCTTGCAGGTGACCGATCAGGTGCCACGTGGGACCCTTCGGGACCGCGGCCGCACGTTCTTCGGCATCGGCGATGCGGTTCTCGCCGAAGTCGGCGGCTCCCATCAGCGGCAGGAGTTCGCGCACGATCTCGGGGCCGACCGATTTGGTGACGGCGACCAGCCGGACGGCGTCCGCCGGACGACCGCTCGTCCGCGCGGCGGCGGCGATGCGACCGCGGACCGCGTCGAGGTTTCGTTGCAACAGTGACGCGACGCCGGAGAGTGCGGTCATGGTCCTCGTTCCGAAGCGGCTTGATCTACCAGAGCGCGCGAGACGTGGGAAGGAACCGAACTCGACTCGTTCAGCGGCGTCCGCGTCGTCGCGAATTCCGAGACCGGAGTCGAGTCGCTGCGCCGCGCGGCGATTCGCGAAGGAATCGTCGCGCCGCGCAGCGTCACCAAAGGCGCTCCCGTGACTACAGGGCCGCGTTCGGCGGGCTCGGATCGATGCCGGAGGTTCGGATTCGCGTCGAATCCGCGCGAATCGGACCGCGAACACCCAAGATCGACCTTTGGAACATCTTGACCGAGGGTCGCTGCTCCGTAAGATCCCGCCGACTTATTTCCTTGTAGGCCAAGTGCTTTCCGCAAGCGTACGAGCTGGCTCGGACCACTCGCTGTCGAGCGGCCGACGGTTCCTCTCGTGCGATCGCGTTGCTCGCAAAGGAGTTCGTCTCCAATGACGATGCGTTCCTCGCTCGCGTTCTCGGCTGTGCTGCTGTTGGCTGCCGCCGGTTGTTCCTCCGCGGGCAAGTTCCCCGTGGAGATCCCGGATCCGAACACTCCGGAGGCCATCGCGACCGCCGCGAGCTTGACGGGCACTGCCTGGGAGCCCGTGCGCATCCACGAGCAGACCGGCGCGTCGATCGTGTCGATCGAAGTGCACGCCGGCACCGCGTACGTCCTCGACAGCGCGAACACCGTTCACTCGATCGACCTCGCGACGGGGACGCACCGCTGGGTGCTGTTCCTCGATCGCACGCCGACGCGCCCGATGCTGGTCGGCAAGGACCGCGTCGGCTTCCTCGCGCGCGCTCACTTGACCGTCTGCGCGACGACGACGGGCACGCGGTTGCTCGATCGCGATCTCGACTTCACGCCGTCGGCCGGTGGCGGGCTGACGCTCGACACGCTGTACACGGCGTCGTGGGGTGATTCGTACCGCCTGCGCACCGTGTCGCTCTACGACGGTTGGCCGGGTTGGTACCACGCGGCCGGCGGTCCGGTCACGGCGTCGCCGCTCGTCATCGGCAGTGGTGCGGACCAGATGGTCTACGTCGCCGCACAGGATGGTTCGGTGATGGCGCTCGAGGCGCGTCCCGCGACCGCGGACGTGCCCGGCAACGTGGCGTGGTCGTATCGCACGCTCGGCAAGAACGCCGCGAATCTGGCGCACGACGACCAGACGGTGTTCGTGGCGTCGGAAGACCGCGCGCTGTACGCGTTGAACCGCTTGGTCGGATCGGTCAGTTGGAAGTGGTTCTCGGACCAGCCGCTGACGCACGCGCCGGCCGTCGCCGCGACGCGCGTCTACCAGCCGATCCCCGGCGCGGTGGTCGCGATCGACAAGGCGACCGGTGACACCGTCTACACGTTCACCGGCGGGCAGCGGTACCTGACCACCGTGTCGGGGCACGACCTGTTCGAGTGCGAAGACGGCCAGATCGCGGTGCTGAACGCCGGCAACGGCGTCGAGATCGCGCGCGTCCGTTCGCCGTTGCTCGACATCGTCGCCAGCAACGAGGACGGCGAAGGGCTCGTCTTCTCCTGCGGGAAGAACCTCTACCTGCTGAAGTGAGCGCGGTGATCGACGTCCGCCGAGCGGACGATCGACGCGATGACGCGGCCGCAGCGGATCGAACCGATCCGCTGCGGCCGTTCGCGTTGCACCGTCGACGATGCGGCGTCGCGTGATGCGGACGTGTGCGAGTGGGCTCAGCTCTTCGTGGCGGGGACGCCGCGCTCGGTCTTGCCGCGGTACGAGCTCATGCCGCCGACGACGTTCGCGAGCTTCTCGTAACCCTTGCCGCTGAGGAAGTCGCACGCGGCGGCCGAGCGACCACCGGCAGCGCAGACGACCAGCAGGCGCTTGTCCTTCGGCAGCTCGCGGTAGCGGGACTCGAGTTGGTCGATCGGGATCCAACGCGCACCGGCGATGTGGCCGCCCTCGACCTCGCCCTGCGTGCGGACGTCGACGACCAGCGTGTCGCCGCGCGCGAGGACTTGCTTGTCCTCGACGAGGACGCGGCACTGCTCGGCATCGATCTCGTCGAACAAGCGACCCTCCTCGATCATCGCTCCCGTGACGGGCTTGCCGTCCGCGAGCATGCGGACGAACTGCTCGAGCCGCGCGGTGCGCTGTTCGGCGTCGACCGCGCGCGACTCGGCGCGGTTGATGCCGGATTCGAGCTCGCGCACCTTCGAAGCGAGCTGACGCGACGACGACCGCGCACGCACGGCGACGATCAACGCGACGAGCCCGAGACCCGCGAACGGATAAACGACGTCCATCGAGATCCACCTCCGATTGGGAGGCGCATCTGTAGCACATGCTCGGGCCGCTGGGCCCGACGCCTGCTCGGGCGTCGAGGCGAGGCGGGGGGGGGCCCGGGCCCCCCCCCCCCCCCCCCGGCACGCGCCGAGGGGGGCCGCCCCCCAACCCCGGGCCCACC
>JAEUIB010000247.1 GCA_016795255.1 Planctomycetota bacterium | reverse complement strand
CGGCGCGCGATGGATCGCCCACGAGCGGGGCGTGCCGTACGTCGGCGTCGACCTCGCTCCGCTGATCTGGTTCTCGCGCGCCGATCCGATCCCGGCGCTGCAGATGACGCCGGCGCGCTGGAGCGCGTGGCTCGCGCGTCTGATCGGACCGCCGGTGTGGAGCCTGATGCGCGGCGGTGTCGACCGCAAGCTACGCGTGATCCGCGAGCGCCTCGGACTCACCGCCGAGCGCAGCCCGTGGCGCCAGGACTCGATCGATGCCGCGGCCACGCTCGGCCTGTGGTCGCCGGCGTTCCGCGGTCCGTACCGCGACGATCCGGAGCGCGCGGCGATCACCGGATTCGTGTTCCACGACGAGCGCGCTGACGCGGCGACGCCCGCCGACGTGCGGCGATTCCTCGACGCGGGAGAGCCGCCGATCGTGTTCGCGCTCGGATCGACGGCGGTCTTCAACGCCGGGGACTTCTACGAGGTCGCGGCGCGCGCGTGCGAGCGCATGGGGCGGCGCGGACTGTTGCTCGTCGGGCCGCACGAGAACGTGCCGCGTGACCTGCCGCAGGGCGTCGCCGCGTTCGGCTACGCGCCGTACTCGGCGGCGTTCCCGCGCGCGGCCGCGGTCGTCGTTCACGGCGGGATCGGCTCGACGGCGCAAGGGCTGCGGGCCGGAGTCCCGACGTTGGTCGTGCCGTTCGCGCACGACCAATTCAACAACGGCGTGCGCGTGCATGCGCTCGGCGTGGGGTCGACGCTGCCGCGCTCGCGTGTCGACGTCGATCGCATGGTCCGTGCGCTGGAACCGCTCGTCGAGGATCGACACGTCCGCGAGCGGGCTCGCGTGCTCGGCGACACGATCCGACGCGAGCGCGGCGAAGCGAACGCGATCGACGTCATCGAGTCGGTCGTCGCCGGTCGTCGCGCCGGCGCGGCGTCATGACCGCGCGCGGCCGTCGAGGATCGCGCGGAACAGCAGGTTGTACGTGCCCTGCGACCAGCCGCGGTAATGCGGCCGGAACCCGAATAAGTGCACGCGGCCCGAGCCGACTTGCGCCCGCATCCACGCCGCGTGGCCCGCGATCGCCTCGGGCTTCTTGATCCAGCCCGACAGCAGCAGGTTCGACTTCGCGTAGCGCAGCAGCACGTCGATCTTCGTGTCGTCCTTGACGTCCTTGTCCTTGCCGTCGGTCTTCTTGATCTGGAACGCGGACGATCCGGCGAAGAACACCGCGAGCGTCGGCTGCAGACTCGACGTGAACATCGTGCGGTCGGATTCGGGGATCGCCGCGAGCACGCTGCCCGGGCACGAGAACTCGCTCGCGTCCTTCGCGCGCGCGGCGTCCTCGATCGGCAGTTGGAACACGTCGATCGCCCAGCGCGCCGAGCCGTCCATCGTGATCAGCGTGCCGCCGCGGCGCACGAACTCGGCGATCGCGTGCGCGCCCTCGGGCGCGAGGCCTTCGGCGTACGGCTCGTGGATCGAACCCTTCGCGCGCCCGCGATCGAGCTCGCGCGCGGAGACGTCGGGCAGCACCAGGACGTCGACGAACTCGTGCAACCGTCCGGCGCGGATCTGTTCGTTGCGCACGCGGACGTACGGCACGCCGAACGTGTCGAACACGTAGCGCATCCAGCCTTCGTCCATGCTCGTCGACCACGGCGCGTAGAGCCCGATGCGCGGCATCGTCACAGTCTGCGATTTCGGGCCGTTCGACGGCGGGATCCAGCGTCCGTCACCGTCGACGTCGATCTTGATGCCCTCGCCCTTCGCCAGCGCGGTGAACCACGAGCGCCACAGATCGCTGTCGGCGAGGTTCAGCGCCTTCGACGCGTCGGTCCGTGCGAAGCCGGCCATCGCCTCGGCGCTCGTCTTCGCGGGCACGAGCTTGGCGTCGTGTTCGCGGACCACCTCGACGCGATCGACGCCCATCAGCAGCGGCAGCGTCCAGCCGGCGACGTCGTACGGCGGATCGCCTTCGGGATAGCGCTGGATCTCGAACAGGTCGCGCACGTGCGTCGAGTACGGCTGGTCGGCGCGGATCACGATCGAGCCCGCGGGCCACGAGCGACCGTCGGCCTTGAACTCCGCTTGCGCGACCGAGAGTTCGACTCCGGTCGCGATCAAGTTGTCGACGAGGCGCGTCGTCGCGCCGGGATCGGGTTGCGTCGACGGCAGGATCCACGCGATCGGCGCTTCGTCGGGCTTCAGCGTCGACGCGCGCTCGGCGGCGCACAGCACGGTCTCGAGCCACAGCCGCGGTTCGCGCGCGATGCTCGAAAGCAGCGAGTTCGCGAACGCGTGCTCGTAGTCGATGATGTCGCGCAGCCGCCACCAACCGCCGGGCCACGGGTCGAGGAAGCGATGCGCGGGCGCGTAGTCGCCTCCGCCGGGCATGCGCAACTCCGACGGCCGCAGGAACACCGGCGACGCGAGGTCGACCGATGCGGCCTCGGTCAGCAGACCGATCATGTTGTGGCGGACCGGCACGTTGCGGTTGCCGCCGTTCCACCACATGTCGAACGTCACGCCGGTCGCGACGCCGGTGATGCCCTGCTGCGTCATGTCGTGGACGGCGCGCGAGCACAGCGAATCGATCGCGGCCATCACGCCGGCATCGAGGTTCGGGCCCAGCGGATCGCGGAACGGCGGCACGAACAGGCGCTCGCCGCTCTGGCCTTGCTGGTGGACATCCCAGTACACCTGCGGGAACCATTCGGTGTAGAGCAGCCGCGTCACGAGCCGCGTCTCTTCGAGGTTCAGCATGAACCAGTCGCGGTTGTTGTCGTGGCCGGCGTAGCGCTGAT
>JAEUIB010000065.1 GCA_016795255.1 Planctomycetota bacterium | reverse complement strand
GACCCGTTCGTCGGCATCACGGTCTCCGGGGGGATCCTCTCGGTTTCGATCACCGCGAGGACGTCGACCGACGACGCGAACGAGCGCGTCGCGGCGATCGCGGATCGGGTCTGGGCGAGCTTCGGCCCCCACGCGTTCGGGCGCGACGGCGTCACGATCGAGGAGGCGTTGCTCGCGGCTCTTCGTGCGCGCGGGGCACGCCTGGCGATCGCCGAATCGTGTACCGGCGGCCTCGCGTCGAGGTTGATCACCCGCGTGCCCGGCGCTTCGGACGTGTTCGTCCAGGGCATCGTTTCGTACGCCAACGCGGCGAAGGTCCGGCTGCTCGGCGTGTCCCCGCAGGCGTTGCGCGATCACGGCGCGGTCAGCCCGGTCGTCGCGCGCCAGATGGCGGCGGGTGTCGCCACCTCGGCCGGCGTCGAATGTGGGATCGGGACGACCGGCGTCGCGGGCCCGGGCGGGGGCACCGCCGCGAAGCCCGTCGGTCGGGTCGAGTTCGGAGTCGCCTGGCGCGGCGAACTGTACGACCGGGGAACGACGTTCGTCGGGGACCGGGAGAGCATCCAACTCCGAGGAGCACGCTACGCGCTCGATCTCGCGCGCCGGGCCGTGCTCGGAACGCTGGAACGCGAGAGCCGCCCGACGACCTGACTCGCGTCGCGGCGACGGCGCGCGAGTCGGTCGCGCTCGCGCGCTCGGCGAACGACGCGCAAGATCGCACGAGTTCTTCGCCGCGGCGTCGACACCGTCTTTGACGCTGGGCGTGCGGGTTTGCTAGGACTCGGCGCGTTCGAAGTACCCCGTGGTGTAATTGGTAACACATCAGATTTTGGTTCTGAGTTTCCAGGTTCGAGTCCTGGCGGGGTAACCACACCCAGCGATCGGGTTCCCATGCGCTTCATGCGACAGGCCGCGACGATCGGCGTCGTTGCGGCGATCACGGGTTGCACGTCGTTCACCCCGGCGACCTTGCCGGGGCCGGACGACTACGACGGAACGATCGGACTGCTGCAGCGCGTGCTCGGGGTCGAGCCGCGCGTGGAGATCGTCCGCGAGTTCGTGTCGCCGGAGCAGGTCGCTGCGTCGCTCGCGGCGTCCCCGGCGCGCCGATCGCCGGGCGACGACGTCGAGTTCGAACGATCGCTGTGGCTGATGCTGCGTCCGCCCGAGCGCGTCGCGGCCGTCGCGGCGCTGGCCCGGAGCTTCCCGGAGTCGATCGAGACCGCGTACGACCTCGATGCGCAGCGTGTCGTCGCCGTTCCGCGCGTTGCCGACTCACCGATCCCGACGCGGCGGGCGGACGTCCTGCGCGTGCATGCGTACGCGCTGGCGTTGCTCGACCGCGAGCTGAACCTCGCCGAACGCTTCTCTCGACCGCGGATCACGCGCGACGAGATCGAGGCGTTGTGCGCGTTCGCCGACGGTACGGCGTACGTGGCCACGCTCGCCGCGACGCACGATCCGATCGCGGTCGTCGACGTCGCGACGCCGGCCCTGGTGGAGCGGCACGAGCAGATCGCGGAGTTGCTGCTCGCGGATCCGGACGGCGGGGCGACGCGATTGCTCGCGGATCCGGACCTTCCGGACGTCACGCGATTCGCGCTCGAAGAGATCGTCGACGCCGAAGACCAGGATCGCGCACGCCGCGCGTTGCGCCGATTCCTGGGTGCTCGTTTCGCGCTCGAGGCGATGCAGCGACTGTCGGCGGCGAACTTCGCGATGGTGCTGCGCGACCCGCCGGTGTCGACCGAGCAGTTGCTGCACCCCGAGTTCTACTTCGATCGCGACGACCCGCCCGCCGCCATCGTCAAGGCGCGCCGCGGCGGGCTGCTCGGGCCCGGCCAGCGATTGCTCGGAAGTGGCGTCGTGGGCGAGCTCGGCGTTCGTCAGGTCCTCGAGCCCATCGTCGGGACGCGCCGGGCCGCGGCAGCCGCCGATGGTTGGAACGCCGACTGGTTGTCGATGCATGCCGGCGACGGCGGCGAGGTCGCGTACGCATGGCGGCTCGAGTTCGAGCAGCGCTTCGACGCCGACGAGTTCGCCGTCGAGATCCAAGCCGCGCTGCGCGAGCGCCACGGCGGCCGGTTCGTCGAGATCGAGGACGGAGCGTTCCTGTTGCAAGACGGCGGCGTGCCGGCGTTCGTCGAGCGGCGCATCGCGCGCGTCAGCGTCGTCGTCGGCGGATCCGCGACGCGCCTGCGCGCGGCGTCGACGGCGCTGCTCGACGAACTCGTCGAGGAGGTCGATCCGGACGCCGTGGCCTCGGCCGGCCGCCAGGACTTCGCGTTCCGCTGGAGCCGAATCCTCGCGAGCCCGCTGTTCTTCGACCATCCGGGTCGGTTCGACACGCTGGTGCGCTCGTTCTACGGGCTGTTGTTCTCGCACCGGGCGTATCCGAGCGGAGCTCTCCACGAGACGCTGAACCCCGACTGCTTCCCGGTGCTGGGCTCGTTGCTGCCTCCTGGGAGCAGTGCGGCGCTGATGCGGCTGGAGACCGGCCCGGCCCGCGGTCGCTTCGATCTGTTCGGCGGGCTGTTGTTCTCGCGCTACCGCAATCGGTCGCTGGACGGCGTTCGCTACGCGTCGCCGCTGGTCTGCTACTCGGCGACGCCGGAGCACCGCGCGTGGCGCGTCCTCGGCGGTTCGCTGTTCGCGATGGCGGACGGTGCCGGGCACTCGGAGTTCTCGCCGCGGCTGCTCTACTCCCGCTCGACGGCGCTGAACGGCGCCGAGCGATCCACCGGAGTCGTGCTCGACGCGGTGCGTTGGTCCAGCCGCGAGGGCCGGGATCGCACGCTCGAGCTGCTGCCGTTCGGCCTGTTGGCGAGCCTTCGCCGCGACGTCGGGGTCGGATTCGATTTCGACGTGCTCGCGGGGCTCCTGCGCTGGGAACGGCGTGAGGTGGTGCCGGACGCTCCGCATCGACGCGTCGACGTCGGGTACGGCTGGCTGTTCCAGCATCGGAGCGACGCCGCAGCGGTGTGGTCGTCCACTGACGTGCTCGCGGGGCTGTTGTTCCATCGGCACGCCGCCCTGGCGGAGTCCGAGACCGGCGTGTTCCGGATCGGGTCACGGTCGCTCTTCGCCACCGGAAACGAAGGCCCGCACCGGTACCGTGACGTGTTCTTCTGGCGGTTCGAGCTCGACGACGCCGCTGGCGAGTGACCTCCGTCCGTTGTCCGGCGCCCGGCGCGGGGCCATGGATGGGGTTCGGTTCAAGTGGCGCGCGGCTCCTGGCCGACGAGGGACCCGGGTCAACCCGTCGGTCCGGCTCGGGTCGGAACCGTGGCGAGAGGCGCGCAGCGCACCCCGTCGAGTTCCGGAGTGAGCCTTGGCAGTCGGTGGCAAGACGTTCCTGGTCCTGGGCGGCGGCGGTGTGCGTGGTCTCGCGCACCTCGGTGTGCTCCGCGTGCTCGAGGAAGTCGGAGTCCGGATCGACGGCATCGTCGGCACCAGCGCGGGCGCGCTCGTCGGGGCGCTCTACGCGCGCGAGCCGAACGCCAACGCCGTGATCGCCCAAGCGCTCGGCTTCCTCGACAGTCCCGCGTTCAAGCGGTTGAACCTGCGATTCGACCTCGACGGCCGGCCCAACGGTGAGCGCCCGTCGTTGGTCAATCGCTTCGTCCATGGGCTGAAGAAGCAGCTCGCGATGGAGCTGCTGTTCCGCCGTCCGTCGATGTTCCGTTCGACGGTCCTCGAGCGTCTCGTCGAGGCGCTGATCGGCCGCCTGGACTTCGAGGATCTCCGCGTTCCGCTGTTCGTGACCGCGCTCGACCTGAAATCCGGCGCCGAGGTCACGCTGCAGCAGGGCAGCCTGCTCGACGCGATCATCGCGTCCAGTTCGGTCCCCGGCTTCTTCCCGCCCCGGGCGGTCGGGCCGTGGTTGCTGTCCGACGCCGGCCTGTTCAACAACATGCCGATCGCGGTCGCGCGCTCGCTCGGAGCGCAGCAGGTGATCGCCGTCAGCCTGAACAACCGCGTGCTGCCGATGACGGACTTCCCGACGGGGATCGACGTCATCTTCCGCAACGAAGAGATCGGGACCAAGCTCGTGAACGACGAGCGCAAGCGGAGTGCGTCGCTCGTGATCGAGCCCGACATCTCCGGACGGTATTGGCTCGACTTCCGGAACTGCGGCGAAGTCGTCGCGGCCGGCGAAGCCGCCGCGCGCGCTCGCATCGACGACCTCCTCGAGCTGTCGCGCAGCTCGGCCGCCTGACGGCCTGTACTACTCGCTGGAATCGATTCCCCGGTCGCCGGTCCCCCGCGGTCCCCGACCGCGGCCGCGGCCGTGCCCGACGAGCGCGCGGCGAACCACGATGCAAACGAAGAGGGGGAGCTGCCGAAGCAGCTCCCCCTCTCGTCGATCACGTCAAGCGATCGCTGAGAACCGACCCGTGATTACGGGTGGAACTGCAGCGGATAGCTCAGCGAGTTCGAGTGCCCGTTGTTGACGAGCGGATCGAGGAAGTTGCCCGGGATGACCGACGCCGACAGGAAGAGAGGCGTCGAGTACCAGAGCAGCTCGATGCCCGGCAGCGTGGGGAACGGCGGCACCGTGACGGCGAAGCCGCCCGTGACGCCGGTCGCACCAGCCGGACCGACCGACGGAGCCGGGAACCACGGAATGTTGACCGCGCCCGGAACCGTGTCGTGGCCCGCGATCAGCAACCAGGTCGGGCCGAGGCCGGCCAGGGCGTTGGTCAGCGCGTCGAACGTACCCACGAGGCGCGGAGCCTGCGGAATCGCGTTCGAGAACACCGGACCGCCCGGACCACCGAGGACCAGAGCCGTGTTGAAGCACGTCCGGAAGCCCGTGACGCTGCCGAGCACGTAGCGGCCCGAACCGGTCGGGTGCGTCGTGTCGTAGGTCAGGAAGCCGAGGACGTCCGAGCCGAGGGCGCCGCCGACGTTCGGGTAGCTACCCGTGATCGACAGCGTCTGCGCGCCCGAGCCGTTGTCGATGCCGAACGCGGCGTTCGCGTTCAGACCCGACGCACCGGCACCCAGCGAGGTCGTGTACGTGTTCAACGTCGCGTCGATCGAGCGAACGCCCATACCCCACTCGACCGTCGGCACGAACGCGAAGGCCAGGATGCCCGAAGCGGTCGTGTTGACCATGTACGAGTGCGAGGAGCAGATGTTCTTCTCGTCGCCCGACCACGTCCAGCCGTTCGGCAGGGCCGACGTCTGGAGCGGGTTCGCGTGAACGAACAGCGTGAGGTCGTGCCCTTCCTTGACCGTGACCGCCGACGGAGCGCCGACGAACTGGTTCAGGTTGAGCGCGAGCGTGTAGATGAAGCCGTTACCGAGGTTCGGGTTCGCGACGCCGATGTTCGCGAACGCGGCGATGATCGACAGCGCCGAGCCGCTCGTCGGACCGACGATGGCCAGGAAGCCGTTGCCGAAGCCCGTCGCGAGACCCCAGTTCAGACCACCCGACGTGACGAACGTGCAGGTGCCGTTGCCCGTCGAGAGGACGATCAGGGGGAACGTGATGTTCGCACCCGCGGCCGCCGTGAAGTTCACGTCGAAGCCTTCGATCTTCGCCGCGTACGTACCGACGTTGGGGTCGGTCGGGTTCACGACGAGAGTCGGCGAGTACAGCATCTCCTTGTTGAAGCAGTTCCAGAACCCGAAGGGCGCGTTGGTGCCGGGCGTGTTGAAGATCGAGCCCGGGCCGTTGCCCGCCGTGTTGAAGAAGTAGTCGACGCCGTTCGTGGCGTGGACATAGTTGGAGCCATTGGCTGCCATCGCCGAAGCGCTGAAGGCGCCGAGGACGAGAACAGCTGCGGCCGAACGACCTAGCCTCATTGAAAACCTCCAAAGGTCAGACACAGGGACAGCAGTCAGGACGCGAGAAGAAGCCTGATTGAGGGCATCTTGTCGAACCTGTTGACAGGGCACCGTCGCGACCATCGCGATGAGCAGCATGGACCCTGACCGGCACACGCTGAGTGAATCGGATTGCTCGGGGCCGTTTTCGACCCGCGGGCGAACAGATCACTTCACGATTCAGATCCCTGACACCAGATCCGCGCAGTAAAGCGCGATCGGATGATATCCCGACCCCGATGGGTGTCAACGAACCTGAAAGGTGAATTTTGGACTCGTCGGAATTCAGCCTCCCATCATCGGTTATGAATTCGAAGGAACTTTAAGTCTTCCTGCCGCGGCTGCCTCGTGAAGGCGAAACCCGCGGCGATCGCGGCTGCGGCGTCCGTGCGGAACCCGCGGGCTGCCTGCGCTGCGCCACCTTGAAAGACGCGCGCTCGGCTGGCAGAATGCCAAGCTTCGTCTCGTGGGCGAATCCTCCGTGTCTCGCGTCGCCATCGACCGTCGATGCGCGCGCTCGGAGCGGGCTCACCCACGCGCGCCGTGAACGCGATCGCGTCGCCGACACGTCGTCCGACCGTCCTGGACTCCTCCCGAAGTGCGTACACGTCACGTCGTCATCCTGGCCGCCGGCCGGGGAACGCGCATGAAGTCCCCGACGCCGAAGGTCCTCTTCGACGTCTGCGGGCTTCCGTCTGTAGCGCACGTCGTCCGGATGGCGCAGGCGCTCGGCGCGACGAAGACGGCGATCGTGGTGCCGCCGGACCATGCGGCGATGCGTTCGGCGTTGGGCGCCGACGCGACGTTCGTCGTCCAGGATCCGCCGCTCGGCACCGGACACGCCGTTCGTCTGGCCGTCGAAGCGCTCGGATCTTCGGCCGGGAACGACGTCGTCGTGCTGTGTGCGGACGGTCCGCTCTATCGCGCATCGTCGCTGACGGCCCTGCTCGACACGATGACGGCGACGAAGGCCGCCGCGGCGATCCTGACCGCGCAAGTGGCCGATCCGAGCGGTCTCGGCCGCATCGTGCGCTCCACCGACGACGGCGTCGAGCGCATCGTCGAAGAGCTCGAAGCCGATGCCGCCACGCGAGCGATCCGTGAGATCAACACCGGCATCCTCGCGTTCCGCGCCGAAGAAGGCGTTCCGGCGCTCCTGTCGCTGTCCAACGCGAATCGCAAGGGCGA
>JAEUIB010000012.1 GCA_016795255.1 Planctomycetota bacterium | reverse complement strand
CGCGACCGTCGCTCGTGACCATGACGTTCGACGGCTTCACGTCGCGGTGGAGGATGCCTTTCTGGTGCGCGTGGCCGAGCGCGTCCGCGACTTGGCGCACCAGACGCAGCACGGCTTCTTCGTACGTGCCCGCGAACACGTAGCCGGGCTCGAGCGTCAGCGGGATCTCCTCGTGCGACGCTTCGAGGATCGCGCGCTTCAGGTCGAGGCCGGTCAGCTCGGCGAGGTCGCGATCCCGCAGCCGCACGAGCGCGTCGTGCAGCGTGCACCCGGTGACGCGCTCCATCGTGAAGTACGGGATCCCGCTCTCTTCGCCGACCGTGAAGATCGGGACGATGCCGGGGTGCTGCAGCTTCGCGATCGTCTCGATCTCGCGCTTGAACCGCGCTCGCGCGCCCGGGAAGTACAGGTGCTCGGGCTTGATCAGCTTCAGCGCCACTTTGCGGCCGAGGCCTTCTTGCTCGGCCAAGTAGACGACGCCCATGCCGCCGCCGCCGAGCAGGTGCTCGAGCTTGAACGGGCCGAGGCGCTCCGGGATCCGGTCGGGTTCGAGGTCGGTCCGATCGTCGAGGAGTCCGAATTGGCGCAGGTTCGACAACCGGCGGCGCAACGCCTCGGCGAGTGTGGGATGTTCGGCGCAGACGCGGTCGACGACCGCGCTGCCTTCGCTTTCGATCCGTTCGAGGACGAGCGCGACCAGATCGTTCACGTCGTCGGGCGTGTTCGGAGCTGGAGCGGAACTCATCGACGACGTGTCCCCCGGGTGTTGGTGGTTCCGCGGTGTCGCTCCCGCGACAACCACGTGCTCACGACTTGCGAGGCAGCCGATCGACGAGCGTCCGGAATCCCGGCTCGTCCCGCAGCGGATCGAACGACTCGCTCGTCTCGAGATAGTCGCGATCCGAATAACCCATGTCGAGTGCGGTGGACAGCAGCTCGAGAGCTTTCCGCACGTAGTCCTGCGATCGTTGCGACCGGTCGTCGGGGCTCAACGTTTCGTCGACGGCCGCCCGCTTCGCCGCGGCTCCGTACTCGGCGGCCAGTCGCCGCCACTGGAGCGGGTCCTTCGGAGCCGTGTCGACCATCCGTTGCGCCGTGGCGAGCGCACCGACGTAGTCGCCGTCGAGTCGCTGCACCTCCGCCAGCTTGAGGAAGTGGTTGCAGCGGAACTGGATCGCGAACGTGTACGTCGGAGCCCGCTGCAGGACGGCGTCCTGATGCGCGATCGCTTCCAGCAGCAACGCGCGCGCGCCGGCTCGGTCGCCGAGGTTCTTCTTCGCGATCGCCACGGCATGCAGCGACCCGCCGAGCGTGTTCTCGAGATCGACGCTGGTCGGATCGGCCTCGAGCTGGCGCTTCAGGATCGCGGTCGCTTGTTCCGCGGCCTCCATCGCTCCTTGGTCGTCGCCCGTGTCGAGCAGACCGTTCGCGAGGTTGCCCCACGCTTTGGCGAGACCGGACAGGACCACCTGGTTGCCGGGATCCTCGGCCGCGAGCGCGAGATAGAGGTCCTTCGCCGCGCGATACGAATCGCCGATCTTCGATTGCCGATCCGCCCGCTCGAGCACGACGCCGTAGCTCATGTACGCATTGGCGAGGTCGATGCGGTACTGCTGGATCCGCGGATAGTCGCGCACCAGCGGCTTCATCAGATCGATCGATCGCAGCGCCGCGGTCTCGGCGGCGTCGGTGCGGCCCTCGTTCAAGTACGCGCTGGTCGAGTTCAACAGGATGGCCGCGAGTTCGCTGATCACGTCGGCGCGATCGGGCCATGCCGCCGCGACCGGCTCGAGGAGCGCCTCGGCGGCCTCGTACGCGGCGATCGATTCCGCCCAACGCCCGGTGTCGTCGCAGATGATCCCGCGTGCGTTCAGCGCCATCGCGTGCCGCTGACTCGCGGCGACCACGGCCTCGTCGCGGGGATTCCCACGGCTGAGTCCAGCGATCTCGAACTCCGCGAGCGACCGACCGAGGAACGGTTCTCCCGCCTGCGGATCACGGAACAGCACCGCGACGGCGCGGTTGTAGAGCGTGATCGCGAACTCCTGGTGCTCGCGAGGGCCCGCATCGGGGCGGCCCACCAGCGCTTCGAATTGCTTCAACGCGTCGTCGAGCACCGCCAAGCCCTGGACCAAGTCGCCGCGCGTTCGCGGCAACGTGAATCGGCTGCGCGTCGCGACCGCGAGTTCCCGCGCGATGTTCCGGTCGGCCGGTTGCTCCGCGGCGAGCGCGCGCAGCAGGTCCTGCTGCTTCGCGAACGTCGCATCCGACGCGACGATGTCGCCGAGCTCGGCCTGGATCACGCCGACGCCCGCATACGTTTCGGCCATCGCGAGGCGGACGGCCGGATCGGCGGAGGTCTCGGCCCCGAGCTCCTGCATCAGGCTCAGCGCTTCCTCGACGAGCTTGCGCCGCACCGGCTCCATCTGCGGCACGAAGCGCAGTTCGCGCACCGCGAGCTCGCGCAACTGCGTGTTGACCGCGCCGAGTGCGATCTTGAAGTGGCGTGCGGCGCGCTCGGCTTCGTGCGTCGCCTTGCGCTGTTCTTCCTGCGTCCGGCGCTGTTCGTCGGCGATGCGTTCCTTGGCGTCGCGTTCCTTCAGGTACAGCGTCGTCGGCACCGCGACGAGCAACGTGATCCCGAGCGCGACCGCCGCGGCCTGGGCCGGCCGTCGTCGCGCCCACTGCAACGCGATCCGCGCAAAGCTCGCCCGCCGCGCATCGATCGGACGACCTTCCAGCACGTTCTCGAGATCACGCGCGAAGTCGGCCGCGCTCGCGTATCGGTCGTTCGCGTCGACCGCCATCGCGGTCAGGCACACCGTCTCCGTTTCCCACGTGACGGCCGGATTGCGCTGGCGCGGCGCGCGCGGCCTGCCGTCGGCGATCGCCTGCGCGGTCGCTTGCTGGCTCGAGCCCTTGTACGGGACGTCGCGCGTCAGCAGCTCGTACAGCGAGACGCCCAGCGAGTAGACGTCGGAGCGCGCGGTCACCGCGGCCATGTCGCCCTCGGCCTGCTCGACCGGCATGTACGACAGCGAGCCGACGCGCGTCCCGCTGCGCGTCAGCCGCGCGTTCTCCTCGCCGACGGCGAGACCGAAGTCGAGCAGCATCGCGCGCCCCTCGGGCGTCACCATGATGTTCGACGGCTTCACGTCGCGGTGCAGGACGCCGCGGCGGTGTGCGTGCTCGAGGGCTTCGGCGACTTGGCGCACGATGCGCAGCGCGGCTTCCTCGAAGCTGCCGCCGAACACGTAGCCGGGCTCGAGCGGCGACTCGTGATCGTCGGTCTTCGACGCGATCGCGCGCTGCAGGTCGGCGCCGGTGTCGCACGGCGTGCCCGGGACGCGCAGCGCGTCGAGCGCGCGATCGAGCGTGCAGCCATGCACGCGCTCCATCGTGAAGTACGGGACGCCGCCGTCCTCGCCGACCGCGTAGATCGGCACGATGCCGGGGTGCTGGAGCCGCGCGATCGTCTCGATCTCGCGACGGAATCGCGCGCGTGCGCCGGGGAAGTAGTCGAGCTCCGGACGGATCATCTTCAAGGCGACTTCGCGCCCGAGCTTCTCGTCCTGCGCGAGGTAGACGACGCCCATCCCGCCGCCGCCGAGCATCTTCTTCAGTCGGTGGCCGCCGATCTGCTCGGGCAGCTTGCCGGGCACGTGGTCCGGACCCGCGTGCAGCAGACCGAGTTCACGGAGGTGCGAGACGCGGCGCCGCAGCGCGTCGGCGTGCTCGGGATGACTCGCGCAAAGTTCGTCGATCACGCGCGGGCCGTCGGTCTCGATGCGTTCGAGCACGAGTGCGACGAGGTCGTTGACGCTCTGGGGCGCGCGGCTCTGCTGCGTGATTCGATCCGCGTCCATGCTCACTCGAAGTCCACGAAGGAGGGGAAGCCGAGGTCTGCGACCGCCGTCGTTCTACCGCACGCACCGGAGATCCCATGGGCTGCCCGGTGTCAGGTCGGCAAGCTGCCAGGAGTTCCTTGAACCGGTGTCCGCGCCTATCTTCGCGCGACTCTGCCTAGACCCTGCGCCACGGGAAGCCCCTCGCATGCTCGTTCCAAATGCCACGTTCGCGTGGATCGTCGCCCTCTCCACGTTCACGCAGGACCCCACGCCCGCACCGGCTGCGTCCGGCCCCATCGACTTGCGCTGCCAGTTCCCGGCGGGAAAGTCGATCCAGGTCGACCTTCGATCCGAGGCCAAGGGCACGCTGGAGCTGGCGCTGAAGGCCAACAAGCGTTCGGTTCCGGTATCGATGGTTCGGACGCAACGGATGCTCGATCAGATGCTGTCGCTCGACTCGGAGTCGTCCGCGTCCGAGCAGCGCCGGACCTGGCTCGAAGCGCGGGAGACCAACAACGGCGCGAACGCGGACCCGGCGTGGACCGGACTCGCCGTCACCTTCACCAGCGACGGGAAGACGCAGCGGGCGACGCTCGGCGGGCGCATGTTGCCGAAAGAGGACTTGGACGGACTGTTGCGGCAGAGCGCGTTCGTCGGGCTCTGGCTCGGCCTGCCGGAAGCCGCGGTCGTGGGCACCGCCTATCCGTTCGAGGCAGAGGGGCTGATCCAGACGCTGTTCGATCCCGAGGGCGAGCCCAGGATCGGCGACGCGACGATCACGCTCGTCGGTGTCGATCCGAGCACGTCCGTCGCGGCGTTGAAGATGCATCTCGAGTTCGTCGATTCGATCGTCGACGACGACGGCATGACGGCCGATCTCGCGTTCGCCGTCGACGGCGATTGCGAGCTGAACCTCGGCGAGCGCCGCCTGACGAAGATCACGGCCTCCGGGACGGTCGGGTTCACGGGGACCGGGCCATCCGCCGGAGTGATGAGCGGGTCGCTCCGACTCACCTGCACCGTGACGACGAAAGTCGTCGGCGATCCGGCGGCGAGCCTCGCCACCACCGGCAAGTTCCGCGACAACGCGCATTCGTTCGCCGCGGCCGGATTCCAGTGCTCGTTGCCGGCGTATTGGGCGCGCCTGCCGTCCAAGGACGCGAAGACGATGGCTCAATTCATCGACACGCGGGACGACCGCCAGAACCTCATCAAGTTCACGCTGCTCGACGAGGACGGCGATCCGACGACGGACACCTACATCGAGTCGTTCGAAGCGGGGGTCGTGAAGTCGGGGTTCATCGACCCGAAGTTCAAGAAGTCGAAGACCGCTCTCGGCAAGGCGATCACCTACGAAGCGTCGCTGAAAGGCGATCGGCGTGTCGTCGGAGCGCTGACGGTGGCGGGGCCGAAGCGCAAACTCGCGGTCCAATGGATCGGCGGAGCGGGCGCATCGAAGGACGCGGAAGCGGATTTCCAGGACTTGGTGAAGTCGCTGAAGCCGGCGAAGTGACCTCGTTCGATTTTCCGCGTTGCGTTCGCTGCGTCTCCGACGAGGAGGGCACAGCATGCGGGATCTCGAACCAGATCGGCTCTTCCAGCGCTATCGCGAGACCGGGGACAGCGGTGCGCTCGCCGCGTTGTTCGATCGGACGGCGCCGGAGCTGCTGAAGCTCGCGCGCATGCTGGTGCGCGACCGCAGCCTCGCGGACGACCTGCTGCAAGCGACGTTCGTCACGGCGATCGAGAAGGCGCAGTGGTTCGACGGCACGCGGCGCATCGAGCCGTGGCTCGTCGGCATCCTCGCGAAGCACGCGGCGAACACGCGCCGGAAGCAGAACCGCTTCCTCGACGCGGATCGCCTCGGCCACGGCACGACGTCCGATCCGCACACCGACGCCGAGCGCCGCGAGTTCGCGGCCGAGGTCGAGCGCGCGCTGGCCGGCCTGCCGGCGATCTACCGCGAGGTGCTGGAACCGAAGCTGCGCCACGAACGCGGCGGTGACGAGATCGCCCGCGACCTCGGCCGCAGCCCTGGCGTCGTCCGCATGCAGATCACGCGCGGCCTCGCGCTGTTGAAGCAGATCCTGCCGCACGGTCTGACGGCGCTGACGTTCGGCGCGTTGTTGTCGAAGCGCTCGCTCGCTGCCGCGCGCCACGCGGTGCTCGAACATGCCGTCGCTCATGCCCCGGCTCCGGTCGCCGCTTCCGCGGCGCAGACCGCGGCCGCTTCCGTCGTCGGAGGAATCGTCGTGTCGAAGCTCCCCGTGATCAGCGTCGCCGCCCTCGTGCTCGCCGCGTCGGCGTGGTTCGTGTTGCACGACGACGAAGCGCCGCCGGCACTCGTGACGACGACGGATGCGAACGACGTCGCGCACGCCGGTCGAAGCGAAAGCACCGTCACTGCGCCGCCGGTCGCGACGCCCAGCGCCGACGCTTCCCGGAACGAGGTTCCCTCCGCGCGGATCGACGACCTCGATACGCCCCGCGCGACGTGGCCCGCCGCCGTCGATCCCGACCTCGCGCGGATCGAGGGCCGCGTGCTCGAGGCCGATGGCCGACCCGTCGCCGGTGTGGAGGTCACGCTGTTCGAAGTCGAGTTCGGTTCGTGGATCGGCGTGCTCGACGCGACGTTCGATCGCGAACTCCCGATCCAAGTCGAAGTCGCCCACGCCCGCACCGGCGCCGACGGGCGCTTCGTGTTGCCCGGGGCCAACGCGTCGGCGACGCATGCGCTCGGCATCGATCTCGGCGCCGAGCGATCGACGCTGCGCGTCGTCGATCGCGCACTGCGCGCCGGCGTCTCGAAAGACGTCGGTGACGTGGTGGGCGGCGGTTGGTTAGCGTTGTCCGGCACCGTCGTCGACGAGGCCGGCGAGCCGCTGGCCGGCGCGCGAGTACGCGTCGTCGCGGTTCCGCTGCCGATCGGCTCGATCGGACTCCATCACTTGACGAGCTCGAGCGTGTTCATGCGCCGGCACGCGGAGTCGACGGCCGGTGCGTTGACGGTCATGAGTCCGCCTCGATGGCTCGCCCGGTTGATCGATCGACTGCCCGTGCCGACGACGACGTCGGGCGCCGACGGCACGTTCCGATTCCCCGCCGTGCCGATCGGATCGCTGTCCGTCGTCGTGGACCGCGCAGGGTACGTCGCCGCGTGCAAGGGACCGTTCCCGTCGGGAACGACGGGACGCGACGTCGGCTCGATCGAGATGACGCGCGGTCGCACGGTCACCGGAAGCGTCGTCGACGCGGCAGGACGACCGGTGCCGGATGCCGAGGTCGTCCTCGGCGTGATGCCGGAAGTCGGCGGCATCGTCGTCGCGCGACGCTGCAATCGCACCGATGCGAACGGTCGATTCACGGCGCCCAACGTGCCGGAGTTCCACGACGTGTTCGCGGCCGCTCGCCGCAGCGCGCGGGAACCTTGGATGGCGCCGCCCGCCGAGGACGTGGACGAATTGACGATCGAGCTCCCGACCACGGTGACGCTGGAGCTCGTGGTGCTCGACGCGCGCGGCGCGGCGATCGATGCGCCGGAGTTCCTGCTGCGCCCACGTCAGGAAGCCCGACTCGAATCCGTGTTGCTCGGCAACGACGCCGATCTTCGCGTGCATGCCGATCCCATCGGGGACGGACATCACGAGATCCGTGACCTTCTGCCCGCCATCTACGAACTCACGGTGCGCGCGAGCGGTTTCGCCACTGCGATGTTCGAGGTCGACGCGAGCGGCGCGTCGAAGCCCGTCGAGGTGCGACTCGTCGACGAACGCGCGCTGACGACGCGCGTGTTGGCCGCCGACGGCGGCGCTCCGATCGAGGCGGCGCGCGTGTCGGCGTTCCGGAACGGCGAGTCGCGGATCGTGATCGACGCGATCACGCGCGTGTTCACCGACGCGAGCGGCAATGCGGTCCTGCGGGGACTCCCGATCGACGAGTCCGTGGTGCTCGTCGTCGAGCGTCCCGGCTTCGCACGCGTCGAGGAGCCGGTCGGCGCCGGCACGACGGAGTTCGAGGTCTCGATGCATCGCGGCGGCGCCGTCGAGGGTCGCGTGCTGCTGTCGGGCAGTCCGCCGTCGGAGCCGCTGATGGTCGCGATCGTCAAGGAGAACCGCCTCGTGCGCGGAGCACCGCAGGTTCCGTCGACGTCACTGACCGACGGCCGCGGCGAGTTCGCGCTCCAGGGCTTGCCGGACGGCGAGTACCAGCTCGAGATCCACGAGCGCCTGCTGGCCGGTGAGCCGTCCTCGTGGTTCGAGCGGTTCTCGAGGCGCGTCGAACCGCTGTATCACGCGCAGATCGGCGTGAACGCCGGCAAGGTCACGCGCCTCGACCTCGACCTGGTGACACCCGGGTCGTCCGCGGCGGCGGCGATCCGCGGACGCGTGACGATCGACGGCGAACCGCAGCGCGGTTCGCAGGTCCAGATCACGCACGCGCAAGGCAACGCGTGGATCGAGCTCGACGATCGAGGAGAGTTCGCGCTCGATGCGATCGCGCCCGGTCCGGTGGAACTGGGATTGTTCGGTGTGACGAAGTCCGCGGACGGCTTCGCATACGAGATGCTGTGTCGCCGCAAGTACAACGTTGCCGCGGGCCAAACCGAGTTCGTCGATCTGGACCTGGTGTCGACGACCGTTCGCGTCCACGTGCG
>JAEUIB010000851.1 GCA_016795255.1 Planctomycetota bacterium | reverse complement strand
AGTTCGTGTTCCACTCGTGCGATTCGGACGTGTTCGTCGAACGCGACGACCCGACCGCGACGGCGGCGGCGCTCGATCTGTTCGTGCGCGCGTTCGCCAGCGGAGCGCTCGGCGAGGCCGAGCGCGTCGCGGCGCGCGATCGCTTGCTCTACGAACTCGGTGAGGCTCCCATCGCCGGGCTCGAGGACGTGCTGTGGCGCATGAAGTACGCGCCGCGCGAGACCTGGCCGTTCCCCGAGTTCGCCACGCGCTTCGCGACTCCCGACGCGCATCCGCGCATCGACTGGAGCAACGAACTCGAGATGTACTTGCACCGCATGAAGAAGTTCGCGATCACGCGGCGGCAACTCGACAAGGTCGCGGACGGCGCTCGCGGCATCCTGCGCGAGAAGCTCGAACGGCTGAAGACCGCGCCGCTCGTGCCGCTCGAAGAGGATTGACGGTCGTTGGACGCACCGCGCTCACGCGCGTCGCGCGACGACGTCGACCGCGTCAGCGGACCTTCGAGTACAGGAACAACAGCAGCATCGCGCCGCCGGTCGCGATCGCGAGGCCGGCGAGGCTGAAGTCCGCCATCGCGCCGAAACCGAGCATCGACGCCAGCCAGCCGCCGAACAGCGCGCCGAGGATCCCGAGCACGATCGTCGCGATCAAGCCGCCGGGGCCCTTGCCGGGCATCAACCACTTCGCGAGGACTCCGACGACGAGTCCGAGTCCGATCCACGTCAACCAACCCATCGCTTGCTCCGTTGGACGCGGGGACTGCGGCGAAGCCGCGACCGCGCGTCGGTCGATCGGTCCTTCGCCAGCCCCTCGTCAACCCAATCCCATGCGGTCCACGCCTTCCTCGTCGAAGCCGAGGAAGTGCCCGAGTTCGTGATAGAGCGTGATCCGGATCTGCTCGCGCAACTCGTCGTGATCGATGCACGTGCGCTCGAGATTGCGCTGGAACACGTGGATCGTCGGCGGCGGCCCCGCGGTCATCTCGTGCTCGCCGTCGAGCAGCGACGCTCCGGTGAACAAGCCGAGGATGTCCGGCGCCACTTCCGCCGGATCGCCTTGCCGCGCGAGCTCGCGCGTCGGGAACGGCTCGACGACGAGTCGCACCGCGTCCACCGCTCGCCGGAACTCGTCGGGCAGATCGCCGATCGCCTCGTGCAGCACTTGGTCGAACTCTTCGGCCGACAGATGCGGGATCGGCGGCGCCGACTCGGGGTCCAGCGCCGACGCCTCTTCCATCAACGTGGCGCCCTTCGCCGCGTCGCCGAGCAGTTCGGCGCAGAACGACAAGCGTTCGAGCACACCGGCGCTGCGTTCCGATTCCGCGAGCGTCTGGAACGACGCCTGTGCGTCGGCGATGCGCCACTCCCGCAGCAACAGCTCGCCTTCGGTCCACAGCGAGTCGGGGTCGTCGCTCGGCATGCCGAGCGACCGTGCCCGATCGAACGCGCGCCGGGCGCCGCCGAGGTCGTTGGTCAGACAGCGCGCCGCGGCCTCCAGCAACGAACGCGACGGGTCGTCGCTCGACAGGCGCTTGATCAGGCGCAGGCTCTCCTCGGGATCGCCGTCGTCGAGCGCGGCCCATGCGTCGTCGAGGACGTCCTCGCGATCCGCGTAGCGGTCCTTCGAACGGTCGTCGGGACGACCCTTGGAACGGTCGCCGCCGCGGTCACCTTTTCGGTCGTTGCTCTTCGCCATGCGGCACAGCCTGCCACTCGGCCGCGGTTTTCGAAACAGCATCGTTCGCGTTGTTCCCCCCACGCCGGCGAGAAAACATTCCCGCGGAATCGACGATTTCGGCCCCATGAGCGGTAAAAGCTGCGCCCAGGGACGTGGCCCGCGGGGTGCTCGGGCCAGTGCGGATCGGCGGCCCGTGCGGGGCCACGAAGGCGAGGGAACGACCGTGGGTTGGACGAAGACCAAGGTGCTGGCGTTGCTCGGCGGTCTGTTCGGAGTCGCGGCGGGCACCGGCGTCTACACGTTCGATTACGCCGAAGGCACGTCGTACTTGTCGAACGATCCGCGCGCGTGCGTGAACTGCCACGTCATGCGCGACGAGTTCGACGCGTGGCAGAAGAGCAGCCACCACGCGACGGCGACCTGCAACGACTGTCACGTGCCCGTCGACTTCGTCGGCAAGTACCTGACGAAGCTCGAACACGGCTGGCGCCACTCGAAGGCGTTCACGACCGGCGTGTTCCACGAGCCGATCCAGATCACCGACTCGAGCCTCGCCGTCGTCCAGGACAACTGCGTGCGCTGCCACGGCGGCCTCGTCCACGACATCGGGACGGGCGCGCACGGAGAGCGCGCGAGCTGCACTCATTGCCACGCCGGCGTCGGTCACGGCGCCGCTCACTGAGCTCACTGACCTCACAGAATCGATCGATCGACCCGGACACCGGGCGACTCGGACCTCGAGAGACGAACCAAGACTCAGGGATGGACTCGAAGGAGATGGAACCCATGCGCATCGCTCGGACCGAACGCGGCATCGGCGGCTTCGGAATCGGATTCATCGTGGTCGTGACGGCCGCAGCGACGATCGGCGTGCTGCTGCTGCTGGACAACATCCGCGATCGGAAGGACGAGGCGAAGCAGACCGTGTTCGCGATCGCCGAACTCGGCGAGACGACGGTCGATCCCGCGGAGTGGGGCAAGAACTACCCGCGCCAGTACGACTCGTACAAGCGCACCGTCGACATCGAGCGCACGAAGTACGGCGGCTCCGAGGCGTTCCAGAAGCTCGACGACGATCCGGTGTGGCGCACGATCTTCGCCGGCTACGCGTTCGCGATCGACTACCGCGAAGAGCGCGGCCACGCGTACATGCTGTCCGACCAGCGCGAGACCGAGCGCGTCAAGCAGAAGAAGCAGCCCGGCGCGTGCCTGCATTGCCACGCGTCGAACGTCGTCGCGTACCGCGAGGCCGGCATCAAGGCCGGTGCGCCCGGTGCGATCGGCGACCCGCTGACGAGCGAGGCCGGCTGGACGCAACTGCAGAAGGGCTTCGAGGCCGTCTGCGCGATGCCGTACTCCGACGCGACGGCGCTGGTCAGTCACCCGGTCGCCTGCATCGACTGCCACGATCCGAAGACGCAGGCGCTGCGCCTCAGCAAGCCGGCGTTCGTCACCGGTCTGCAGGCGCTCGCGCGCAGCGGCGAAGCACTGCCGCACTTCCCGAGCATCGAACGCTGGCGCAAGGGCGACAAGAAGCGCGAGTACGACCCGAACGCCGAAGCGACGCGCCAAGAGCTGCGCTCGATGGTCTGCGGGCAGTGCCACGTCGAGTACTACTTCAAGGGCGACGGCAAGCTCGTGACCTTCCCGTGGCACAACGGCCTGAAGGTCGACCACATCCTCGCGTACTACGACACGCAGAACTTCAAGGACTGGCCGCACGCGGTGTCCGGCGCGAACGCACTGAAAGCGCAGCATCCGGAGTTCGAGCTGTGGAGCCAGGGCGTCCACGCGCGCTCGGGCGTCGCGTGCGCCGATTGCCACATGCCGTACGTGCGCGAAGGCGCGGTCAAGGTCAGCGACCACCACGTCCGCAGTCCGATGCTGAACGTCGCTCGCGCGTGCCAGACGTGCCACAACTTCTCCGAGGACGAGATGAAGGCGCGCGTCGAGACGATCCAGGAACGGACGAAGGGCCTGCTCGATCGCGCGGAGACCGCCGTCGTGTCGCTGATCCAGGCGATCGACGGCGCGAAGAAGGCCGGCGCGACCGACGAGCAACTCGCCGGCGCCCGCGCCGCGCAGCGCAGCGCGCAGTTCAAGCTCGACTTCATCTCGGCCGAGAACTCGATGGGCTTCCACGCGCCTCAGGAGTCCGCGCGCGTGCTCGCCGAGGCGATCGACGAGGCGCGTCAGGGCGAGATGCTGGTCATGGGGATCAAGACGGGGAGCTAGGCGGAGCGGCAGCGAGTCGGCGCTCGAGATCTTCGACCATCCAGGCATCCTGCGGCGCAAGCCGTTCGGATGTCTGGAGCGTTCGAGCGATTGCCAAGGCACGGCTCAGCGAAGCTTGCGCGGTCGCTGGCACCGCTTCGGCCAGCTTTGCGAGGCTAACGATCAGGTCGCGCTGGTAGTCCGCTCGATCCGACTCCGTCTTCGCCAGCCGCTCGATGATCGCGAGAGAGTTTTGGAACGACTCGCGCGCCTTCTCGCCCTGACCAAGCATCACGTACAGATCGCCTAGGCGCTCGAGGGTCACCGACAGGTGGCGCTGGTAGTCCGCTCGGTCCGGCTCCGTCTTCGCCAGACGCTCTGCGATCTCCAGGTCCCGCGAGAAGTACTCCCGCGCCTTCTCGCTCTGACCAAGCATCACGTAAAGACTGCCGAGTCGCTCAAGAGTTAACGACAGGTCGCGCTCGTAGTCCGCTCGATCCGGCTCCATCTCTGCCAGCTTCTGGTGGGTCGTGAGCAACCCTTCGTAGCAAGTGACCGCGCGTGCCGAATCACCGAGCGCGAGCGCCGCCTTGGCTTCGAAGTCCACGAACGTCGCGTGCTCACGACGCTCGGGTGGCACCCCTGCGGAGAACTCACGGGCCAAGACTGCGGTCGCCGCCGTTTGCTGTCCGGCTTTCGTCGCCTGACAA
>JAEUIB010000238.1 GCA_016795255.1 Planctomycetota bacterium | reverse complement strand
GATCGCGCGGCTCGGAGCTCCGGACTCGTCGGTGGTGCGGACGTGCAGCGTCTGTCGCTCGCCCGGTCCGAGGATCGCCTGCCGCGGCGTCAGCGCGACGTGGACCGCGCGCGCGGGCTTGCGATGCACGAGGCGCTGCGCGAGCGGCCGTCGATCGGCGCCGAGCACTCCGACGCGCAACACGCCCGCGATCGAGTCCGGCGGCGTCAGCACGACACTGGCTTCCGTCGTCGGGTCGACGTCCTGGTGCGCGACGAGCACGCCGCGGCAGAACAGCGCGACGGTCAGCGCCTGCGCCGTCGACGCACGGACGTGGACGCGGATCGGCTCGCCGGCCGCGAACGAGTCGCGGGTCGACTCGAGCACCACGCCGTCGGATCGCGTCGCGGGCAGCGTCGCGGGATCCGCCGCGGGCGAGTCGAACTCGACGCGGTACGAGCGTCCGTCGCGCGGCGTCAGCGCGAACCGCGCGCGCCCGCGCTCGTCGGACTCGAACGCGACGACATCGGTGCCACGGTCGTCGACGACGCGCCCGCGCGCCGCGGTCGGTCGTCCGCTCGGCGTCGTCACCTGCGCATAGACGCGGGTCGGAAGTTCCGCGACGAGCGCTCCGCCCTCGGGGAAGAAGCGCACGTCGAGTCGCCGCAACGCGAACGCGAACGGTTGCGCCTTCGTCTCGAGGTCGCCGCCGTCGCGCACGCGCACCGCGAACGACGCGTCGCCGACGCGGACGTCCTGCGGCAACGTGAACGCGATCGAAACCTTGCCGTCGGCATCGAGCGTCGCGGCGTGCGTCGACGACGCTTCGCCGTCGACGAACACGACCGCGTCGATCGCGGCATCGGCGGCCGCGCCCCCGCTGGCGCGGCGGACTTCGATCTTCGCGCGTCCCTTCGCTCCGGGTGCGTACGTCGCTTGGTCGAGCGCGATCGTCGTGAACAGGCGCGGCGCCTGCGTGCTCGCGACGGTCAGCGCCGAACGCGCGAGTTCGATGCCGTCCCGGTCGAGCGCCACGACGTGCCACGTGCCGGCCGGCGATCGTGCGTCGAGCGTGAATTGCGCGAGCGCGATCCCGTCGTTCGGCGTGACGTCGCGGGCCGCTGCGCGGTTTCGCGTCGGATCTTCGAACGCGATCCGCAGCGCGTCGGCGCGCGCATCCAACGTCAGCCGATCGAGCGCGACCGCCCGCACGCGGATGACGTCGCCGGGCCGGTACGCGGGCTGACTCGTCGACAGCGCGACCATCGGCGCGCTGGCCGCAGCGGCGAGGTCCCACTCGAGCCCGCCCGTGGCGTCGCCGGATCGCGCATGGATCTCGAGTCGCGCCGGCGCCGCGGCGAGCGGCGGCACCGACAGCGTCCGCAGATTGCCGTCGCCGACCGCGACGCCGCGATGCAGCAGCGTGCCGTCACGACCGAGGATGCGGCCTTCGACGGTGATCGCCTCGTCGCGCGTCGGCACGGCGACGACGTACTCGGCCGGCGCGAATGCCGAGATCGCGGCTGGCCCCGTCAGGCGGATCCCGAACGACGTGTCGGCCAGGCGCTGCTCGCGCCACTGGAACCACCCGGCGGCGAGCAGCGGACCGACCAGCGCGATCGTGATCGCGGCGACGGCGGCGAACCGCGCCCAGCGCAACGCTCGCGATCGCCACGACCGCGTGAACGTGAGACGGAGCGTCGGGACCTCGGTGCGCGCGGCGTCGGACAACCCGTTCGCGATCCGCGCCGCTTCGCGATCGAGCACCGCGACTTCGGAATCCTCGCGCAGCCGCAAGTTCAACGCGTCGGGATCGGGGTGACAGCCGAAGCGCAACTGCAGCAGTTCGTCGAGCAGGCGTTCGCGGTCCGCGGGATTCATGGCCGGCCTCCGGCGTCGGATTCGGGTTCGAGAGGCGCGAGTTCACGCCGCAGTCGCGACAACGCCGATCGCATGCGCGTTTTCGCGGTGCCGAGCGGGATCGACAGCGCCTGCGCGACGGCTTCGAACGACAGCCCGCCCGACACGCGCAGCACGAAGACCTCTTTCTCGGCGTCATCGAGGTGCTCGATCGCGGTGCGGGCGCGCGCCACGAGTTCGACCTGCTGCAGTCGCGCGTCGGGCGGTGCTTCGGTGGACGGCAGTTCCATCGGATCCTCGTCGCTGTGGTCGCGCGCGCGACGATCGTTGCGCCGACGCACGTCGCGGGCGCAATTCATCGCGACGACGAACACGAAACCGAGAGGGTCCGTCCGAATGCGTCGCTCGCGGTGAGCGACGAGCACGCGCGCGAACGACTCCTGCAGCACTTCGCTCGGATCGGCCGCGGGGCCGAGCACGGAGCGCACGGCGCCGGCGAGGCCGGCCCGGTGGTCCTGGAACAGCGCCAGCAGTTCGGCTTCGTCCATCGTTCGCTCGCTGGAGACGGCGAGAACGTCGCGCAGATTGCGAATTCCTCGAACGATGTCGACTGCGGAATCCGGCACCGGGGCGTGACGGGGGGTTGCGAGTCGGTGACGACGGGGTGTCGGTGGTCGAGGATTCGGACGAGGTCCATCCTCGGCTCGCGCAAAACGGCGGCGGGAGCGTTTGCGTGGATCGGGTGATCCTGAGCGCTGCGTGTCTGCGCATTGGGCAATGCGACGCGATCGCGCGTGAGCCCCGGCCGTTCGTGCGGACCGGAGACCCGGCGCGTGCCTGCTAATCCCCCGTGGCATGGACCTTGCAA
>JAEUIB010000739.1 GCA_016795255.1 Planctomycetota bacterium | reverse complement strand
TCGCCGACATCGACGCGATGGAGCTCGCGCAGCAGACCGCGCGCTCGATCGAACTCGTGCTCGAAGACGCGCCGACGCGCGGCGTCGCGGTCGCGTCCGATCTGCTCGACGAGCGCTACGACTTCGTCCAATCGCGCGCGTTCCCGTTGTTCGTCGCGCGCGCGTTGCGTTGGCTCGCCGCTGTCGAACCGCTGCAGTCGACGTGGGGCGCCGGCGCGTGGCTCGAGGACGGCAGCACGCGCTACGTCGGCGCCGACGGTCGCACCGTCGACACCGCAGGCTTCGAGGTGCGTTTGCCCGCGGCGCAGACGGTGACGACCGCGAACGGTCGCGCCGCGCGTGTCGCGTGGATCGACGCGGACGCACAGCGGCGGCCGGTCGTCGACGCGCTCTCGCCCGCTCCCGATGCATCGAGCGGCGGCGTGCGCGGAACGACGTTGGCGGCGTTGCTCGCGCTCGTGCTGCTCTGCATCGAGTGGTGGCTCGTGCGGTCGGAGCGCATGCCATGAGCCTCACGCTGCTCGAACCCGCGTGGTTGTGGGGTTGGCTGGCGCTGCCGTTGCTCGCGCTGGTGCGGACGCGCGTGCGCGTGCCCGGCCATCTCGCATTGCGCATGGCGCTGTTTGCGCTCTTGTTCCTCGCACTCGCGCGACCGGCGTGGTGGAGCGTCGATCCGCGCGAGCACGCGGTGCTCGTCGTCGATGCGTCGGCCAGCATCGACGCGTCGACGCGCGAACGCGCGATCGCGGCCGTGCTCGACGCGCGCGACGCATTCGGCGACGAGATCGTCGAGCACGTCGTGTGGGTCGGCGACACCGTGGGCCCGTCGTCGCGACTCGCGCCCGAGGTGACGCTCGCGGCAGCGACCTCGCCGTCGACCGTGCTCGACGCCGCATTGCGCCTGATCCCGACCGACGCGCGCGGCTCGGTGACGTGGATCACCGACGGCCGCGCGACGGATGCACACTTCGGCGCGGCGCTGGCCGAGCTGCAGCAGCGCGCGTTGCCGCTGCACGTGGTCCCGCTCGACGCCGCGGCGCTCGCGCCGCGCATCGTCGCGATCCGCGCGCCGTCGCGCGTGCGCGTCGGCGAACGCGCGACGATGGAGCTCGACGTCGTCGGTCCGGGCGATGCGCTCCACGTCGACGTCCGCGCGGCGGACGCGCCGATCGCCGGCGTCGACGTCGCGCTCGACGCGGAAGCGGGCACTGCGACGTTCGCGTGGGAGCCGCGCGACGCGGGCTTCGTCGAACTCGTCGCGCGCTGCGACGGCCACGAACTGCGCACGACGATCGCCGTCGACGATCCGCTGCGCGTGCTGTACGTCGGCGAACGCGTCGTCGGCGCGCAGGAGTCGCTCGGTCGCTTGCTCGGTCGCGGCTTCGCGCTGGAGGCCGGACCGGCCAGCGACGCGGCGCCGACGCCGGATCTCGAGCGTTACGACCTCGTCGTGCTCGACGACGTGCCGGCGTCGAGCCTGTCGCCCCAGCGCCAGAGCGAACTCGCGACGGCCGTGTTCGAGCGCGGGCTCGGGCTCGTCGTCTGCGGCGGCGAGTCCTCGTTCGGCCCCGGCGGTTATCGCGATTCGGCGCTCGACGCGCTGCTGCCCGTCGAAGCGATCCAAAAGGAGGAGAAGCGCGATCCCAGCACGACGCTCGTGCTGATCATCGACACGTCGGGATCGATGGGCGGCGAGCGCATCCAGTTGGCGAAGGAAGTCGCGCGCCTCGCGATGGCGCGGCTGTTGCCGCACGACAAGGTCGGCATCGTCGAGTTCTACGGCGCGAAGCGCTGGGCCGCGCCGATCCAACCGGCGTCGAACGCGATCGACCTCGCGCGCGCGCTGAACCGCATGGACGCGGGCGGCGGCACGGTGATCCTGCCGGCGATCGAAGAGGCGTTCTACGGCATGCAGAACGTCCAGACCCGCTACAAGCACGTCCTCGTGCTGACCGACGGCGGCGTCGAGTCCGGCTCGTTCGAACCGCTGCTGCGCCGCATGGCCGACGAAGGCATCACGACGTCGACCGTGCTGATCGGTCCCGAAGCCCACAGCGAGTTCCTCGTCGATCTCGCGAATTGGGGCAAGGGCCGGTTCTACGCGGTCCCCGACCGCTTCAACCTGCCCGAGATCCTGCTGAAGCAACCGACGAGTTCGCGGCTGCCCGCGTACAAGCCCGGCTCGTTCGCGCTGACGACGCGCGGCGGTCGCGGCTTCTGGGGTGACGTCGATCCGAAGTCGGCGCCGGCGATCGCCGGCTACGTCGAGACCAACGCGCGACCGGGCGCGGAAACGCTGATCGCGATCGACGGCGAGGGCGATCCGCTGCTGTCGACGTGGATCCACGGCTTCGGCCGCGTGACGGCGTTCACCAGCGAACCGACCGGACCCGGCACGGCGCCGTGGCGCGCGTGGGACGGCTACGGGCCGCTGTTCGCGCGCGTCTTCGCGCGCACGGCCGACGAAGCGCGCTCGCCGTTCGCGTTCACGCTGGTGCGACGCGGCGCGACGCTCGAACTCACGGCGCGGCGCACGCGCCCCGGCACGGTGCGGCCGCGTGCGGTTCGCGTCGATGGCGCGAACGAGACCGAACTCGAGTTCGTCGCGCTCGCGCCCGACGTCGAGGTCGCGACGCTGCGGGCGTCGCCGGACGCGCAAGTGCGCGTCATGGCCGGCGCCGACGGAGATGCGCGGACGACGCGCCTCGTGTCGAACGCACGGGCGGACGAGCGCGACGAGCTCGCGGTCGCCGCGCGCCATGCGGTGGACTTGCGACGGCTGGCGGCCGTCACCGGCGGAGACGTCGTCGACGCAGCCGGCTTGGCGCGGTACGCGCCGCGCGCGGGCGGGTTCGCGGCGCCGCCGCGTCTCGTCGAGTGGGCGCCGTGGGTGTTCGCGCTGGCGCTCGCGCTGTTCGTGTTCGACGTCTTCCATCGGCGCCGCGATCGCGGCGCGACCGGGGTGGGTGCGTGATGAGAGCCGTCGCGTCGATCCTCGTGCTCGGAAGCATCGTCGCCGCGCCGTTCGCGGATCCGCGGATCGGCTCCGCGTTCGCGATGCCGTCGCCCGTCGCGTTCCCGGTCGTCGAACCTCCGCGCGTCGAGGTGCTCGATCCGGCCGCGCAGACCGCGCTCGACGCGGCGTTGGCGGAAGACGAGGCCCCGCGCGCGACGTGGGACGCCGTCGTCGACGCGACGCTGCGAGCGCATGGGGACGTCGGATTGCTGGTGAAGGCGCTGGAAGCCACGACGGAGCGCGCCGCTGCCGACGCGAACTCGGTGTTCGCGGCGCGCCGCGCGTTGGTGTTCGTGCTGCATCGCGACGGCAAGATCACGCGGGCGCTCGAGCAGGCCGACAAAGCGCTCGCGTTGCGCAAGACGATCGAGCTCGACGTGCTGCGGGCGCGCTTGCTCGACGCGCTCGATCGGGTCGACGATGCCGTCGCGGCGTATCGCGCGCTGCAAGAAGAGGTCGCCGACGCGGCCCAGCGCGAAGCCTTCGGCCTGCGCATCGCGTTGCTCGAGGCGACGCGAGCGCCGACGGCGAGCGCCACGTCCGGTCCATCCGGTCCATCCGGTGGCGCCGGCGCGGTCGTGGTGGTCGGCGGAGTCGCTGCGAGCTCCGGCACGACGGCGGCGGCCCCGGCGATCGCCCTCACGCCGGCGTCGGGCACGGCCGTGCCGCTGAGTTCGCTGATCCCGGCGGGTGCTTCCGGCGCGGCGTCCATCGACGTCGGGCCGTCGATCACGCCGGTCCCGGTCGCCGACGAGGGCCCGCCGTCCGCGCTGTTCACGTTCGCATCGCGTCCCGAAGCGGGCGCGGAGTTCCGCAATCGCGCGGCGATCGTGCTGGCGTTGCTGCAGCGGCCGCGCGAGGCATCGCGCTTGTTCGTGCCGAGCGGCACCGGCGCCGAGCGCTTCCGCCAAGAGGTCCGCTTGGTCGAGTGGGCGTTGGCGGCCGGTGCGTATGCGGACGCGCAGGAGCACGCGTGGATCGCGCGCGGCGAAGCGACGCTGCGCCGCGATCGGCTGTACGCGCTGACGCTGCTCGTCGAGGCGCATCGCGCGGACGGCTCGCAAGCGAAGCTGATCGAACGGTTCGCGGCGACGCCCGACCTCGACGCCGAGTCGCGCCGCGCGTGGATCGACCTGCTGCGCGAGACCGCGCGCGTCGACGAAGCGCTGGCGTTGTTCCGGGCCGCGAGCGCCGCGAGCTCCGGCGCGTTCACGGCGGACATGCGGCGCGAGCTGCTCGAGATGTGCCGCGAGGCCGGTCGCGAGGACGAACTGGTCGCGACGTATCGCGAGATGATCGCGAGCGAGCCGGAGCGCGTCGATTGGCGCGAGGGACTCGCGCGGTATTGGCTCGAGCGCGGGCGGCGCGCGGATGCGGACGCGGTGTGGGACTCGTACCTCGCCGCGTACACCGATGCGCCGCATCGACTGGCCGTCGCGAACGCGGCGCGCGATCTCGGTCAGGACGAGCTCGCGCAGCGCGTCGCCGAAGAGTGCATCGCGTCGGGCGTCGGGTCGCTCGAAGCGCGGATGTTCCTGTTCGACTTCCACGTGAGTCGAGGCAAGGCCGAAGCGGCGATCGGCGAACTGGTGGCGTTCGATCGCGAGGCGCCGGCGGATTCGCCGCTGCGCATCCAGCTCGCCGAAGCGTTCGAACGCGTCGGCGACAAGCAGCGCGCGGCCGACGTGCTGACGCGCCTGCGCGAGCAGCGCGGGCAGGACGCCGCCGAGGAAGACCTCGACATGCGCCTGGCGTGGCTGCTGTCGGAGGTCGGCGACGAGAAGACGGCGCTCGAGCGCTGGCGAACGTTGTGGCACAAGACGACGTCGCTGCCGCGCCGCCGCCAGATCGAGGACCGCCTGATGGCGGTCGCGTCGCGGCTCGGCGTGCTGGCCGACCTCGCGATCGAACTCGAGGAGAAGCTCGCCGACGGCCGCGCCGACGATCGTGAAGCCGGACTGCTCGTGCGGCTGTACCAGAAGGTCGGCGATCCCGCGTCGGCCGCCGAGATCATCGGCGAGCACATGAAGAAGGCCGGCGCCGATCCGATCGCGACGCTGAACGAGAAGTCGCGGGTCTACCTCGGCGGTCGCGACTACTACAACTTCGAGAAGACGGTCCGGAAGCTGATCGAGCTCGATCCCGAGCATCGCGCCGACCATCTGCGTCAATTGGCGATGAGTCAACTCGAGCGCGGACGCCCGCGCGAAGCGCAAGAAGCGCTCGCGCGCCTCGCGGCCGAGGAGCAACTCGGCGACGCCGCCGAGTTCGAAGCCGGCGTGCTGACGCTCGCGGGCCTGCATGAGGACGCGGTGCGGACGTATCGCCGCGGCCTCGTCCTGCACCCCGAACGCATCGACGCGTATCTGCTGCTGTCGAACGCGCTGAAGCAGATCGGGCAGACCGAGCGCGCGATCGGCATGTGCCAATACCTCGCCGAGACCGCGGACAAGGACGACCTGTTCACGATCGCGATCGACGGGCTGCTGAACATGCAGGCGAAGGCGCCGGTGTTGCGCTGGGCGCGGCGCATCGCGCTCGAGCGCCTCGCGAACGCCGGTCACGACCGGATGTACCTGTACCAGCTCGTCGCCGACCTGGCCGAAGAGCTCGAGGACAACGGCAGCCGCATGCGCGCGATGGAGAACTCGCTGGCGATCGCCGGCGAGCAGCGCGCGTCGGTGTTGCGCGAACTGATGGACGTCGCGCAGGGTCGCTCGACGAACTCGTTCACGATCGTCAACGGCATGGTCGTCGAAGAGCGCGCCGGCGGCGACGATCCGCGACGGCTCGCGTACGGGCGGCGCTTGATCGGGCTCGGCGACCTCGTGCCGCCGCAGGTCTACCTCGAACTCGGTGAAGCGTTCCTGCGCGCCGGCGAGATCGCGAACGCGTCGAAGACGTTCTCGATGGCGCGCGACGTGCCCGACTGGGGCGCGTTCCAGCGGCAGATCGCCGAATCGTTCGAGGGCGAAGGCTACGTGCGCCACGCGCTGACGATCTACGAGCGAACGATGGCGAGCCAAGGCGTCGACGTCGGCCTGATGCTGAAGACCGGCGAGCTGTACGAACAGCTCGGCCGCGACGACCGCGCGCTCGAGCAGTACCACCGCGGCATCGGGCTGCTGCTCGCGCGCCATCCGCTGGTGAAGGCCGCGACGGCGAAGGACAAGGACGCGTCGAAGGACGAGGACGATCCGTACGGCTGGGCCGCACGCAACGTCGGTGAGTTCGAGACGCAGTTCCCCGGGCTCGTCCAAGGCTTCGTCGCGGCGGCGACGGAGGCCGACGCGCGCCGCTTGATCGACGAACAACGCGCGGCGAGCGCACAAGACCTGCGGGACGTCGCCGCGTTGCCGCTCGCGCCCGACGCGAAGCTCGAGAACCACCCGCGGCTCGAGCGTCGCAGCGCGTTCGTGCGCGATCTGGCGCTGCGTTTCGGCGTGATCGAAACGCTGGAGGCCGACGACCTCGAGCTGCTGCGCCGCTTCCCCGCCGACGACGCACCGTTGCTCGAGTGCGTGAAGAGTCGGGCGCGGTACGGGCTCGTCGATGGGGCGCGCGCGCTGATCGACAAGTGCGGCCGGGACGACGCGCAGCGCACGAAGGCGCTGGTCGCGATCGGCCTCGGCAAGAGCACCGACGGCGTCGGGATCGCCGACGTCGCGGCGCGCTTCCTGCCGCTCGTGATCGACGGCGAGCGGGATCGCGCGAGCTCGCTGCTGCGCGGCGTCCGTCTCGCCGAAGCGACCGCGGACGACACGCCGCGCATCGAGCTGCTGCTGAACGCCGCGTTGTTCCTCGACGACGACGCGGCCGTCGTGACGCTCGGTCGGTTCGCGATGCGGCGCATCGTCGAGAACGGCAAGGGGTACCAGGACTCGCAGCAGATCGAGGCGTTGCTGACGCGCATGCGCGCCGCGCTGGATGCGCCGTCGTACACGCTCGTCGTCGATGCGTTGGTCGAAGCCGTCGTCGCGAAGAAGGACTCGTTCTCGACGTTCGCGTACTTGCTGACGCAACTGCAGGCCGAGCTCGGTCGGCCGCTGTTCGAAGCCGACGCGCTGAAGACGAAGATCGAGGAGTGCCTGCCGGACCAGTCGTACCTCGTGCCCAGCCTGCTGATGCTCGTCGCTGCCGATGCGCGCATGGACGTGCTGCAAGGCGTGTGGACGCGCGTGCCGCCGACGGAACGGGCGGATCTCGCGCTGTCGCTGATCCAGGCCAGCCAAGAGCCGCTGACGCCGGCGATGGCGGAGTTCGTCGTCGGAGCGTTCGAGGAAGGGTTGACGAAGGTCGACGATCCGAGCTTCCTGACGTACCAGGTGTCGAACCTGCAGCAGCGCGGAGCGCGCGAGTTGGCGACGACGGAACGCATCGCGGCGGCCGCGCACGCGAAGTTCCCGGCGAACGCGACGTTCGCCGCGGTGCTGACGGCGACGCGTCATGCGCTGGGGCGCACCGACGACGCGCTGAAGCTGCTCGACGAGACGCTCGCGCTCGTTCCGCAGGTCGCGGAGGAGTACGAGCTGCAGGAAGTCGGCGGGATGCTCGCGAAGGCGTTCGCGCCGCCGCACGACGCGTTGTTGACGACGCGCGTCGACGCGGCCGAGGCGTCGGGCGTCGATCCGACCAAGCTGATGCGCCTGCGGCTGCAGATCGCCGACGAGCGTGGGGATGCCGACGCGCGGACCGCGATCCTCGCGAAGGCATTGGCGGCGACGCCGGATTCGGTCGAGCTGCTGCGCGAGTCGATGTGGGACGCCGCGAACCGCGGCGACACCCGACTCCATCGCGAACTGCTCGAGCGCCTGCACGCGCAGCAGCGCGACAACGCGCAGTGGCGCGATCAACTGATCGCGTCGTATCGCTCGGGACGTGATCCGCTGCGCGCGCTGGCCGTGAAGAACGCGAGCGCGGTGACGGCGGCGGTCGCCAAAGTCGACGACTCGCACGAGAAGCAGCCGCCGGCCTCCGTCGAACTCGTGAAGAAGGCCGTCGACGCCGGCGACATGAGCGCGGCGACCACCGCGTATCGACGCTTGTGGCGGCGCTTCCAGGTCGGCAGCGGACGCAACCGATACGGCATCGTGTTCTTCAGCAGCTTCGGCGGCGGGCCGACGTGGCCCGAAGAGCCGTCCGTCGATGCGTCCAAGCCGCGCAGTCGCGGCGGACTCGACGCGTTGCTGGCGGAGCGCGACGACGCCGCGGCCGAGGCCGCCGCGGAGTCGGGCATCGACCCGGACTCGCCCGAAGCGCAGAACGCACGGAAGCCGAAGCCGGTCCACGAAGTGGTCGCGACGCTGCCGTTCGGTCGCGACGTGCTGACGCGCGAATTGCGCGCCGCCGGTCCCGAGGCGTTGGCGACCGCGCGCGGACTCGTGCGCGGCGTCCAGCGCGCGACGGTCGCTGCCGAACCCGACGCGCCGCAACGCTGGCTCGAGCGCACGCGGACCGGCGTCGCGAGTCAGCTCGATCGCGCGCTGCTGTTGTCGTGGTACG